>JALUTE010000025.1 GCA_027058255.1 Methyloligella sp.
GCCCAAGGGGGCGCCGGCCGACATGATGGTGCGGCACATGGCGTCCCACACATCCATGAAGCTGACCGGCCCCGAGGCATCCGCGCCGATGGAGGCCACCGGCGCCCCCTTGGGCCGGAGGGTCGAGAAGTCGTGGCCGATGCCGCCGCCCTGCTGCAGGGTGAGCGCCGCCTCCTTCACATTGTCGAAAATGGAGCCGAGATCGTCCCCGATGGTGCCCATGACGAAGCAGTTGAACAGGGTCGTCGTGCGCTTGGAGCCCGCTCCGGCGAGAATGCGCCCTGCCGGGAGAAAGGCGAAATCCTCCATCGCGTCCAGGAAACGGCGCCGCCAGTGCGCGCGCTCACCCGCCGCCTCGGCCTTGGCCGCCGTCTTCGCCACCCGCGCCCAAGTGTCGGCCACGGCGGTGTCGATGGGCGTGCCGTCGGGCGCCTTCAGACGGTATTTCATGTCCCAGATCTCTTCCGAGATCGGCGGTGGGCTGCCCACTCTTCTATCCATGTCTGCTCCCGACAGGAATCACGCGATCGCACGGCCGCGGCCAAGGCTTTCAACCTAACGGCTGCGTGGCGCAAGGTCAAGAAATGTTCTTGTTTTGTACATGTCGTTCTCGACACAAGGGGGCTCGGCCCGGTGTGCGAGGGGGCGGCGCGCGGCCTGGCCCTCATTGCCCGGCCATGGCCGCCAGGCGCGCCTCGGCCTCGGGCGGCAGGGGCGGGGCATCCGGGCGTGCGGCAGCCTCGGCAAGGAGGCGGTTCGAGGCGGTCTCGATGCTCTCCTCGAGCCGGGCCATGAAGGTGCTGCGGTCGAGCCCCGGGGGAATGGGGTCGAGAAACTCGACGACAATGGTTCCCGGATAGCGCGTAAACCGCCGGCGCGGCCAGAAGAGGCCCGAATTGAGGGCCACGGGCTGGCAAGGGATGTCCAACGCCTCGTAAAGCGAGACGATGCCGCGCTTATAGGCCGGCGGGGCGCCAGGCGGGCGGCGCGTGCCTTCGGGGAAGACGAGGATCTGCCGCCCCTGGCTCGCTCGCGCCCTGGCCTCGCGCAACATGTGCCGAAGCGCGGCGGTGCCCCGCTCCCTGGGAATGGCGATCATGCCGAACTTTCGCGCGAACCAGCCGTAAAGGGGAATGCGCAGGAGCTCCGCCTTGAGGACATAGGCCGGGTCCTCGAAAAGGGTGGCGAGGGCGATGGTGTCCCAGGCCGACTGGTGCTTGATGGCAACCAGGAGTGGGCCTTCGGCCATGCGCTCGTGCCCGCGTATCTCCAATCGCGTGCCGACGATCGCCCGTTGCAGCCAGATGATCGTGCGCGCCCAGGCATTGAAGGCGTGCATGGCACCCCGGCGCGAGCCGAGAAGCAGGGGCGTGGCGCCCACGAGGAAGGCCGCCGTCATCACGTAGAAGGCGATGTTGAAGACGAGGGATCGGAGCGTGGGATAGCTGGCGAGCATGGCAGCGGGCCGCTTCTCTTCGTCTCGTCCTATCGCGGCTGGCGGATGCCCGCCGGCCCGGAGCCGGTGTCGGCGCGCGCCGTCAGGGGGTCGGAGGACGAGCTGCCGATCAGGCGCGAGAGGCCGAGGCGCGCTGCGGCCGGTAGGAACTTCACATATTCCGACACGAGAAGGCGCGCCGTTCCCGGGTAGGCCCACCAGGCATCGACGCGCACATTGTGGGGGGTCACCGGGTAGGGAACGAAGCGCACATCCGGCATGGCGCGCGAGAGCTCGGCGAGGCTGCGGGGCATGTGATAGCTCGACGTGACGATGATGAGGGAGGTGAAGCCGTGCCTGCGCGTCCAGGCGCGGGTCTCGTCCGCATTGCCGACGGTGTTCAAGGCCTCGTGGCCGATGTCGATGCAGCAGGCGAACAGCCTCTCGCTGGTCGGCACGAGCCGGGCGAGGGCGCGCTTGCCGGTCTTTCTGTAGACGCCGGTGATAAGGAGGCGCTTCGCCCGTCCATCGGCGAGCAGACGGACCGCCCGCGCGATGCGGTCCTTGCCTCCGGTGAGGGCGACGATGCCGTCAGCAGAGACGTCGGCCGCCGGCTGCACCCGTCCGATGGCATGGGTGAAGGCGAGAAAGCCCACGACGAGCATGGTCGCCATGATGGCCGCAGCCGTCGCCAGCCATGTCACCGTCCTTGTCATGGGAAGTGCCGCCGCTCGTTCCAGACCTTGTCACTCGCGCGTTCGCGCCGATTCCACCGGACAGACCTCTAGCAGGTTATCCGATTTGCCTTTTTTGGCACAACGGCAATCCGCACGCGCCTGCGCTGGAGGGCGCTTGCCCCCGCAGCTTGGCCTCGTGCCCGCGCGCGCCTGTTCACTCGAGCACGATAATGCGGCGCTTCGATGCCGCCTCAATGCTGGCTGTGCAATATGCGGTAGACGCCATAACGGGAGGTGAGCATGCACAATGCGGCGATGACGACCACGACGATGATCAGGAGAACATAGCCGGCCCAGTCGAGCGTGCCGCTGCCGATGAGCCGGCGAAGCTCGGTCTCGGTGACGATGCCACCCCCCATGAAGCGCATCAGGGTCGGCATCAGGGCGAAGACGGCCATGGCGCAGGCGGCGCCGACGAGCCCCGCACGGATGCCGAGCGTGAGGAAATGCTTCTCGAACTCCCGGGCGATGAACCGGTCCGTGGCACCGACGAAGTGGAGCACCTCCACCACGTTCTGGTTCGAGGCCATGGAGCTGCGCGTCGCGGTCACGATGATGGCGGTGGTCGCGGCGCCCACCAGGACCAGGATCGCCAACCCGCCGAGGGCGAGGGATCGCGTGACGGTGCGGATCTGCGTCTGCCAGTGGCGGTGGTCGTCGAGGGTCACGCCCTTGAAGCTGCGGGCGATCTCGGCGCGGAGCGTCTTGAAGTCGGGCGGCGCGCTTCTGTCGAGCTCGAGCGCGATGAGGCGCGGAACCGGCAGGGCGGTGAGCGCATCCGTCTGCCCGAGCCAGGGCTCCAGAAGGCTCGCCGTTTCCTCCTGAGTGAGCGGCCGCACGCCGGAGACCCCCGGCTGGCGGGCGAGAAAGAAGGCGACGCGGGTCATCTTCTGCTCGATGTCCTCGCCCTCGCGCGGCTCGATCTGGATGGTTACCTCGCTGGCGATGTCGCGCAGCCAGGCGGCGGCCGACTGGTTGATGAGATAGACGGCGCCGGCGGTCAGGCTCGCGAGAAAGCACATGATCGAGACCACCAGGGTGAGCGAGCGGCCAGTGACGGAGCCGGCCGGCACGATCGGTGCGGAGGAGGACGGCCTGTCGGCGCGCGCCGGGCGGGCCGGCGCGACGAGCCCCGCGGCCTGAGCGCCGGACACGGCACTGCGCCGGCCGCTCGTGCCCGCCATCTCGGGGCGCGGGCGCGCGGGCCGGCCCGCGGAGATGGGATCGGTGCCGCGAGGGGCGTGCCCCCTAGGTGATTTCGATATGTCCGTCATGGAGGGCCAGCCGAGGTGCCTTGAACTGTTTCATGAGTTGATGATCGTGGGTTGCGATCATCACCGAGGTGCCGAGCCGATTGAGCTCGATGAAAAGCCTGAGAAGGCGGCGCGCCATTTGCGGGTCCACATTGCCCGTCGGCTCGTCCGCGAGCAGAAGCTCGGGCTTGCCGATCACGGCCCGGGCGATGGCGGCGCGCTGCTTCTCGCCGCCGGAGAGGACCGGCGGGTAGGCATGGATTCTGTCGCCGAGGCCGACCCATTGCAAGAGGTCGGTCACGTCCTCACGATAGTCGGAGACGCGCCGGCCGACCACCCGGAGCGGCAGGGCGACGTTCTCCCAGGTCGTCAGGTGGTCGAGCAGGCGGAAGTCCTGGAAGACGATGCCGATCCGCCGCCGCAGCTGGGCCCGGCGCGCAGGGTCGATGCGCGAGACGTTCTGCCCGAACAGGTGCACCATGCCACGCGTGGGATGCAGCGACATGAACAGGAGCCGCAGAAGCGTGGTCTTGCCTGCGCCCGACGGGCCGGTCAGAAAATGGAAGGAGCCCGGACGCAGGTGGAAGGTGACATCCCTGAGGATTTCCGGCCCCCGCCCATATCTCAGGCCCACTCGCTCCATCCGGATCACGATTCATCCCCTGGCTGCATCTGCTCTCGCTCTTGTCCCTCATCGCTCGAGGCATCGCCCGGTGTCGCCTCAGCGGCGAAGGGCGGCGGCGCGATGCCGCTGCGTGGCGATGTTATGGGCGAGGCGGGCGCGCGCTTCAACCGCCATGACCCATCGCCCGTCGGGGCCGTCTGTGGCGAAAGCGCCGGGCCATAGGTCTCGTGAGCCAATGTGTCGAATTTAGGAAATAGGCGCACAATAAGTCTCGGTTGGTCCATTTTTCACGCTAAACTCATGGCCATGCGATTCGGAACGAGAGCTTGCGCTCCATGATTCTCGAGTGTCCGAGCTGCCACGCCAAATATGACATCGGGCCCGCCGTGCCGCTCGGCGGGCGCAAGGTTCGCTGTGCCCGCTGTGCCCATGTCTGGCTGCCGGATGTGCCGGAGAACGGGATGCCGGAAGGGGGGGCGTCTCAAGACGCCGGCGCCCCGGCACCGCGGGAGTGTGCCGGCGAGAGCGATCCGGCGCGCGGGCTGGCGGGCGAGCGGAGTGTGGATGAGGACCGCGGCGCGGAGCTCCCCTTCCCCGAGCCGGCGGGCGAAGGCGGTGAGGCAGTCTCCCACGGGGAGGGCGATGCTGCCGCCGGCACCAAGACGGCCGGGCGCAGATGGGACGATCCGCCGGCCAATGGTCACGGCGGGCGCATGGGCGATGAGGCGCTCGATCGGGCGCTTGCATCCGGGCCAGGCGCCACGCGGGAGGGTGCCGTTGAAGAGTTCTCTGGTGATGGCGACACCGGGGGCGGCAAAGGGGGCAGTGCGCGCTCGATGGCCGCGTCCGGTGCCGACACCTTTGCCCGCCGACTGTCGGGCCGTGACCCGGGATTGGAAGACCAAGAGGCGCAGGACGAGCCGGAGCCGAGGACCGGGATCATAGACCAAGAGGCGCCGGACGAGGCGCAGGCGAGGACCGGGACTTTGGCAAGAGAGGCGAAGGGCGAGCCGGAGCCGAGGACCGGGACTTTGGCAAGAGAGGCGCCGGACGAGCCGGAGGCGAGGACCGGGACTTTAACAAAAGAGGCGCGGAGCGAGCCTGGCGAGCGACAGGGACAAGACGACCAAGAGGCGCGGAGCGAGCTTGGCGAGCGACCGGGACAAGACCAACAAGAGGCGCCGGACGAGGCGGAGCCGAGGACCGGGACTTTAACAAGAGCGGCGCAGGACGAGCCGCAGGCGAGGACCGGGACTTTGGCAAGAGAGGCGAAGGGCGAGCCGGAGCCGAGGACCGGGACCATAGAAACTTCGGCGCCGGACGAGCCAGAGGTGACAGCCGCCAGCGCAACGCCGGAGGCGACGGCAGATGGTGCGGACGCCGCGGACGCCACGGACGGGGCCGGCGGCACGGCAGAGCCGGCTGGCGAGAGCGCATCGCCGCCCGTGGCAGGGGCCGGCGGCATGGCGCCCCTCTCGCCGCCCCCTGCACAGGCGGGATGGGACGAGAAGCGCCAGCGAGGAGCCTCGCGAGGGGTTCGGCTCGGCTGGGCGGCGCTCGTCCTCGCCCTTGCGGTGTTGATCACCACGGTGGTCGTCTCGCCATCCACGGTGGTGCGGATCGTGCCCGGAGCCGCGAAGCTCTATGGGCGTTTCGGCGTGGCGGTCAATCTGCGCGGGCTCGAGTTCCGCAATGTCTCGCACCGCTGGGCCATGCGCGACGGGCGTCCGGTGATCGAGGTGAAGGGCGAGATCGAGAACGTCACCTCACGCAGAATTACGGTTCCGTCGATCGTGTTCGTTCTGCATGATGGCGACGGGCTCGAGCTCTATCACTGGGCGGCCCGCACCTCGGCCCGCGCGCTCGGCCCGGGCGAGCGTGCGCCCTTCAGCGCGCAGATCCCCTCGCCGCCCAAGGTCGTGCGCACGTTGCAGGTCCGTTTCGCCAAGGCCCGTTGAGCAGGACCAATGTCGAGGATCCGCACCTTCACCTGCGCCAAGCCCCGTCCCGAGCATCCGGATCGACGAGAGAGATGACAGAGCCCATACGCATTCAGGCCGGCGACGAGGCGCACGAGATCGCCGTGATCTACTCCGCCGAGGAAATCGCCGCCCGCATCGGCGCTCTCGCCGAGAGCATAGCGGCGGCGGAGATGGACAATCTTCTGGTCGTCGCCATTCTCAAGGGCAGTTTCATCTTCGCTGCCGATCTCATTCGCGCCCTGCATGGGGCGGGCCTGTCGCCGGAGGTGGATTTCATCTCGCTGGCCAGCTATCGCGGCGGCACGCGCTCTTCCGGCAGGGTGGAGATCCTGCGCGACGTGGAATCGGACGTTGCCGGGCGCAACGTGCTTCTGGTGGACGATATTCTGGAGTCGGGCCGCACCCTCGCCTTCGCCAAGGACCTCATGGCCGCCCGCGGTGCGCGGCGCGTGCAGACCTGCGTTCTGCTCGACAAGCCCGTGCCGCGCGCGGCCGAAATTGCCGCCGACTATCGCGGGTTCGAGTGCCCGAACCTGTTCGTGGTCGGCTATGGCATGGATATCGCGAACCGCTATCGCGATCTGCCCTTTGTCGGCCGGGTGGTCTCCTCAGGCGACGCGTGAGGCCCGCTGCATCTCCAGGAGCGGGCGCAGATCCTCGACAATGCGGTCCGCCGGCAGATCCGGGAACTCGTCGGCCTGGCCGGTGCGGTTGACCCACACGGTCTTGAAGCCGAAGGCGCTGGCCCCGGCCACGTCCCAGCGGTTGGAGGACTGGAAGGACACGGCTTCGGGCGCGATGTCGAAGGCGTCGGTGACGAGGCGGTAGACCCGGGGCGAGGGCTTGTAGATGCCGGCCTGCTCGATGGAGAGGACGGCATCGAAGAGCCCCTCGAGGCCCGAGGAGCGCACGGCGGCATCCAGCATGCGCGGTGTGCCGTTGGAGAGGATGGCAAGGCGCGCGCCGGCCGCCTTGAGAGCGCTCAGAACCTCGCGCACCTCTCCATAGGCATCGAGCGAGAGATAGGCATCGAGCAGTTGCTCGCGAACGCCCGCAGGCAGCCCGCCGACCGTGGCGATGGCATGGTCGAGCGCCGCTTCGGTGACCGCCTCGAAATCCTGGTGCCGGTCCATGAGAGCGCGCACCCAGGTGTATTGAAGCTGCTTGTCCCGCCAGATCTGCGAGAGGCGCCCCGCCTCGGGGCCGATCATCGCCTCCAGGCGTGCGGCGGCCGAATGAACGTCGAAAAGTGTTCCATAGGCATCGAAAGCAAGAATGGCGGGGTTATTCATCCGTGCACGCTCCATTTTGCCCTCCCTCGCGGGTTCGGTCAAACATCGGGCAAGTGTTCACGCCCGCATTATCGGCCCCGCCGACGCGGCCGGACAAGCCGGGCGGCGCGAAAAGGACATTCGTGCGCTCCGCGAAGGTGCGCCGTCGCTTGCCAATGGCATGCCCCTTGATGCTCGCGTGGTTGTGCCAATCTCGGCGAAGGCACGATTGACGCGGCGCGGCAAAAGGGATTGGCTGGCTGGATGGAACGTTTCGGGAGCCGATGGGCGAGCCTGGCGGAGACGAGCGACATGGCGGGCGCAAAGCTGAAACAGGCGAAAAGCCTGAAACAGGCGAAAAAGGGCAAAGGCGGCCGGAATGCGGCCCCCGGGCGCAGGGGGCGCGCGGCGGCGCGGCGGGGCGGCGCAGACCTTGCGGCGGCGCTCGCGACACCCGTGCGGTTCGTGACGGCGGCGAGCCTCTTCGACGGCCACGACGCGGCCATCAACATCATGCGCCGGGTGCTCCAGGCGCGCGGGGCGGAGGTCATCCATCTCGGGCACAACCGGTCCGTCGACGAGATCGTGACCGCCGCCATCCAGGAGGATGTGCACGCGATTGCCGTGAGCTCCTATCAGGGCGGGCATGTGGAGTTCTTCCGCTACATGATCGACCTGCTCGCCGAGCGCGGCGCAGAGCATATCCGCGTCTTCGGCGGCGGCGGCGGGGTGATCGTTCCGGACGAGATCGAGGCCCTTCACGAGTATGGCGTTGCGCGCATCTATTCGCCCGAGGATGGCCAGCGCATGGGCCTCGAGGGCATGATCGACGACATGATCGCGGGCGCGGCGCGGGATTTGTGCGAAAGCGTTCCCGAAGACATCGAGGCGCTCGGGAGGGAGGGCAGCGAGGGCGTGCGGGCGCTCGCCCGTATCATCACGGCCATCGAGAACGGGCGGGCCGGTCAGGACCTGCTCAAGGCGCTGCGCGCGGCCGCGAAGGCGCGCGAGGGCGTTCCGGTGCTCGGCATCACGGGCACGGGCGGCGCGGGCAAGTCGTCGCTGACCGACGAGCTCGTTCGCCGGCTGCGCTTTCATTCGGGAGAGCCGCGCCTTGCCGTGCTGGCCATCGACCCGACGCGGCGCAAGACGGGCGGCGCGCTGCTCGGCGATCGCATCCGCATGAACGCCATCAACGCGCCCAATGTCTTCTTCCGCTCGCTGGCGACGCGCGGGGCCGGCGGCGAGGTGCCGGTGGTGCTCGGCGACATCGTGGCCGCCTACAAGGTGGCAGGCTTCGACATGGTGATCATTGAGACGCCGGGCATCGGCCAGGGCGATGCGGGCATCGTGCCGCATTCGGACATCTCGCTCTATGTCATGACACCGGAGTTCGGAGCGGCCAGCCAGCTCGAGAAGATCGACATGCTGGACTATGCCGACCTCGTGGCCATCAACAAGTTCGACCGCAAGGGGGCGGAGGATGCGCTTCGGGACGTGTCCAAGCAATATCAGCGCAACCATGAGCGCTTCGGCGAGCGGCCGGAGGACATGCCGGTCTTCGGCACCATTGCCGCGCGTTTCAACGATGAAGGGGTGACCGCGCTCTACCATGCGCTGATCGAGATGCTGAAAGCGCGCGGCTTCGGGCCGTGGGAGAGCGACATTCCGGCGCCCGGCCTTCGCGCGAGCCGCGTCACCGAGACCATCATCCCCCCGAACCGGCGCTCCTATCTCGCCGAGATCGCCGAGACGGTGCGCGGCTATCACCGCACCGTGGCGGGCGAGGTGCGCCTTGCGCGCGAGCGCCAGCAGCTCCGCGAGGCCCGGCGCATGCTGGCGGCGGCGGGGGCGGATGAGGAGGTGCTCGAGGCGCTCGAGCGCGAGGCCGGGAAGCGCGATGCGGCCATGGACCCGCGCGCGCGCAAGCTGCTCGACATCTGGCCCTCGGTGAAAGCGGCCTATGCGGGCGATGACTATGTGGTGCGCATCCGGGGCGAGGAGCGGCGCATCAGGATCACCCATGAGAGCCTCTCTGGCACGCGCATTCCCAAGGTGGTGCTGCCCCGCTTCGAGGATGATGGCGAGATCCTCAAATGGCTCCTGAAGGAGAACGTGCCCGGCAGCTTCCCCTATACCGCCGGCGTTTTCGCCTTCAAGCGCGAGGGCGAGCCGCCGACGCGCATGTTCGCTGGCGAGGGCGACCCCTTCCGCACCAATCGCCGCTTCAAGTTCCTCTCCGCCGGGCAGCCGGCCAAGCGGCTCTCGACCGCCTTCGACTCGGTCACCCTCTATGGCTGCGACCCGGACGAGCGGCCCGACATCTATGGCAAGGTCGGCAATTCGGGCGTCTCCATCGCGACCCTCGACGACATGAAGGCGCTCTATGACGGCTTCGACCTCACCGATCCCAGGACCTCGGTCTCCATGACCATCAACGGGCCGGCACCGACCATCCTCGCCATGTTCATGAACACGGCCATCGACCAGCAATTGGACAAGTTCCGGGCCGAGAACGGGCGCGATCCGACCGAGGAGGAGGCGGAGAAGATCCGCGAATGGGTGCTCTCCACCGTGCGCGGAACGGTGCAGGCGGACATTCTCAAGGAGGATCAGGGCCAGAACACCTGCATCTTCTCGACCGAGTTTGCGCTTCGCATGATGGCGGACATTCAGGAGTTCTTCGTGCGCCACAATGTGCGCAATTTCTACTCGGTCTCCATCTCCGGCTATCACATTGCCGAGGCGGGCGCGAACCCGATCTCGCAGCTCGCCTTCACCCTTGCCAATGGCTTCACCTATGTGGAGGCCTATCTCGCCCGCGGCATGGACATCGACGCCTTCGCGCCCAACCTCTCCTTTTTCTTCTCCAACGGCATGGACCCGGAATATGCGGTCATGGGGCGGGTGGCGCGGCGCATCTGGGCGACCGCCATGCGGTTCCGCTACGGGGCGAACCAGCGCTCGCAGAAGCTCAAGTATCACACCCAGACATCGGGCCGCTCGCTCCATGCCCAGGAGATGGCCTTCAACGACATTCGCACCACGCTGCAGGCGCTCATCGCCATCTATGACAACACCAACAGCCTGCACACCAATGCCTATGACGAGGCCATCACCACGCCGACGGATCAGTCGGTGCGCTGCGCCATGGCGATACAACACATCATCAACCAGGAATGGGGGCTTGCCAAGAACGAGAACCCGAACCAGGGCTCCTTCATCATCGAGGAGCTGACCGATCTCGTCGAGGAGGCCGTGCTCAGGGAGTTCGACCGCCTGTCGGAGCGCGGCGGCGTGCTGGGCGCCATGGAGACGGGCTATCAGCGCGGGCGCATTCAGGACGAGTCCCTCTATTACGAGCACAGGAAGCATGACGGCTCGCTGCCCATTGTCGGGGTCAACACCTTCCTGCCTCCGGAGGGCGAGGCGGAGGAGACGCGCGAGATCGCGCTTGCCCGCTCGACGGAGGAGGAGAAGAGGAGCCAGCTCCGCCGCCTTCGCGACTTCCAGGCCCGGCACGAGGCGGAGGCCGGCCCCATGCTTGCGCGGCTCAAGCGCGTTGCGGCCGAGGGCGGCAATGTGTTCGACGTGCTGATGGATGCGGTGCGGGTCTGCTCGCTCGGGCAGATCACCAAGGCCCTCTTCGAGGTTGGCGGCGAGTACCGGCGCAATATGTGAGGCGCCCGGGCGAGGGCTGCGTGCGAGCGCGGGGGCGTTCGCGCGGGGGGCGATTGCGCGGGGCGAGGCCGTGGGCTATGGAGGGCCGCGCCGGATCGGGCGCGCGGCGGGGATGGCTTCGCGATGCATCACTTCGAGTACAGGGACGGCGTGCTGCACGCCGAGGGTGTCGATCTCGCCCGCCTTGCCGCGGCGGTGGGCACGCCCTTCTATTGCTATTCCTCGGCGACCCTCGAACGCCATGTGCGCGTCTTCCGCGAGTCCTTCGGCGCTGCGGACGTGCTGGTCTGCTACTCGGTCAAGGCCAATTCCAACCAGGCGGTGATCGCAACGCTTGCACGCCAGGGCGCCGGCGCCGACGTGGTCTCGGAGGGCGAGCTGCGCCGGGCGCTCCGGGCCGGCATTCCGGGCGAGCGCATCATCGCTTCGGGCGTCGGCAAGACCGAGGCGGAGATGGCCCTTGGCCTCGATGCCGGCATTCTCTGCTTCAACGTGGAATCGGAGCCCGAGCTCGAGGCGCTCTCGCGGGTGGCGGTGGCGAAGGGCGTGCGCGCGCCCGTGGCGCTGCGCGTCAATCCGGACGTGGACGCGGCAACCCACGAGAAGATTTCCACCGGCAAGGCGGAGGACAAGTTCGGCATTCCCTTTCTCGATGCCCGCCGCCTCTATGGCCGTGCCGCCGCTCTGCCCGGTATCGAGGTGGTGGGGGTCGACATGCATATCGGCAGCCAGATCACCGACATGCGCCCCTTCGCCGAGGCGTTCGCCCTGCTGCGCGAGCTGGTGGAGGTGCTCAGGGCCGACGGGCACACCATCCGGCACATCGACCTCGGAGGCGGGCTCGGGATCCCTTACGTGCATGGGGACGAGCCGCCGCCGCACCCGGAGGCCTATGCCCGCACGGTGCTCGATGCGGTGGGCGATCTCGGCTGCCGGCTCATCTTCGAGCCCGGCCGCATCATCACCGGCAATGCGGGCATTCTCGTCACCCGCGTGCTCTACGTGAAGGAGACGGGCGCGGCGGAGGAGACGGGTGCGGGTGCCGATGGGGAGCGGAGCGGCCGCGGGCGCGGCGGCAAGATCTTCACCATCGTCGATGCCGCCATGAACGACCTCGTGCGGCCCACCCTTTACGAGGCCTATCACGACATCTGGCCCGTGGATGGCGCGCTCACGGCGGCGGACCGGCGGGTGATGGACGTGGTGGGGCCGGTTTGCGAGACGGGCGACTATTTCGCACGCGACCGGCTGCTCGCGCCGTTCCGGGCGGGCGATCTCGTCGCCATCATGACCGCCGGGGCCTATGGGGCGGTGCTCGCCTCCACCTACAATACGCGCCTCCTGGTGCCGGAGGTGATGGTCCGCGGCACGGACTATGCCGTCATTCGCCCGCGCCCGACCTATGACGATCTCATCGGCCGCGACCGCTTGCCGCTCTGGCTCGATGGCGAGGCGCCTGGCGGGGGCGAGAAAGAATAGGGCGGGCCGCGAAGGGCCCGCCCCGGGATGCGTGGTCGCGAGGTGCGGTGCTGCCCGCGCGCCCGCCTACCAGATGTCGTATCTGAGGCCGACGCGGATCTCGTGATTGCGAAGCGCCTCGATGGTGTCGCCGCTCAGCGAGCCGGTCGGCGTGGTGATCGTTCCGGTCTTGGCCTCGCCGAGATAGGTGAAGCGGTAGCCGGCATCCAGATAGACGCCCTGGCGGAAGGCGTAGGTGAAGCCCGCCATGAGGGCCACCGCGACGTCGTAATTGTCCGCGCCGCCAATGGCCCCGGTGGTGCCGTCCGAGCTGCGCGTGGCCACGCCCGCATAGGTCTGATTGTAGGCGATGCCGAGGCCGGCACCGACATAGGGCGTGAAGGCGCGCCGCGGCCAGAAATCGAAATAGACATTGGCGAGCATCGCCCAGCTCGAGATGTCGAAGGCCCGCGTTCCCGGTGCGAGGTCCGCCGCGACATTGGCGGCATTGGTCGCCGAGACCGAGCCCTTGTGCAGATAGTCGATGGTGATGTCGCCGCGGATGTGATTGGAGAAATAGTAGCCGACACCGCCACCGATGCTCCAATTGTCGTCGATGGTCTCGTTGGAGAGCTGATAGAAATTGTCCTCGGTGATGTCGGGATCGGTGGTGTTCACATAGCCGATGTCCCCGCGCAGATACCAGGACACGGTCTCGGGCACGGGCATGGGCGCCGGAACGGCCGTTGCCGGATAGGCGTAGTCCTTCATGCTCCGGGCAGGGGGGTCGAAAAGCCCGCCTGCGGCAGCGGAGACGGCGGAGGCGCACAGGAGCGCGGCCGCGATGGCAATGGAACGGCGGATACGGGTCATGATCGTCCTCTCTCTTTGTCCGGCGACGCTGGGGCAGGGGCCGGCGCATACGCGACGCATCGGCACGACTCATGTCCGGACTATCGGAGAGAAGACTTAAGAAGGCCTTAACAACCGGCCCATCGCGAGACGGAGGATCATCTGCGCAAGCGAAGGTTTCTTCCCCTGCGGCTCAGGCAAGGTGTTGCGGGATCGTGCAACCGGCGACATGGCTTGCAGTTCGCACCGCAGACATGGGTGGCAGGCTTGTCTTTTTTTCATGGGGTGCGCAGAGCGTTCCGCCGCGAGCCGGCGATCGCTCGGGAGGGCGTACGGGGCGACGCAGCAGGGGCGCGCCGTTTCGCGGTGCGGTGCAGACGCGGGGCGGGCGAGGGAGCGGGGGGTGGAGCCATGGGGCCTTCTCTTGTTGCAACTAATTCTTATTTGTATTAGAGCAATCATGCACCGGCGCTCGGCCGGCGCCTGGGGGTGCAATCGAGGCAACGGTTCTCCGCCCCTGGCACGGGGCGTTCACACATCGGGGCAGAACAAGAATGGACGCGGGCCAGATCGTTCTCCTGGGAACGGCCGCGAGTCTTGCCGCCGGCTCGGCGACGGCTGTCGGCGCTCTGCCGATCTTCACGCCCTGGCGGCTCTCTGCGCGCGTGCAGGACGCCTTTCTCGGCTTTGCCGCCGGGGTGATGCTCGCGGCGAGCTTCTTCTCTCTCATCGTCCCGGCCCTCGATGCGGCGGGCACGCTCTATTCCTCGCGGACGGGACCGGCGAGCATCGTCGTCGCGGGCATTCTGCTCGGGGCCATTGCGGTCTGGGTGATCGACCGGATCGCCCCGCACCAGCATTTCATTCAGGGCCGCGAGGGCAGCGATATCGTCAAGCTGCGCAAGATCTGGCTGTTCGTCATCGCCATCACGATCCACAACTTTCCCGAGGGGCTCGCGGTGGGCGTCGGCTATGGCGCCGGCGATGTGGCCAAGGGCACGACGCTCGCCGTCGGCATCGGCCTGCAAAACGTTCCCGAAGGGCTGGCCGTCGCCCTCGCGCTCGTTTCGGAGGGCTATACGCGCCGCTATGCCTTCATCGTGGCGGCGCTCAGCGGGCTGGTGGAGCCGATCGGTGGCTTTCTCGGCGCCGCCGCGGTCACCTACTCGCAGCCCATGCTCCCCTGGGGGCTCGCCTTCGCCGCCGGCGCCATGCTCTATGTCATCAGCCACGAGATCATCCCCGAGACGCATCGGCGCGGGTTCCAGAATCAGGCGACCACGGGCCTCATGATCGGCCTGTGCCTGATGCTGTTCCTCGACGTTACGCTCGGCTGACCGGGCTGGACCGCTCCCGGGGGGGAGGACGGGCGAGCCCGGCGCGCCAGGGCGCCATGCCCGTCCCCCTCGCGCGTTATGCCTGCGCCTCGGCTGCACCGGCCTTGCCCAGAACCGGGTTCTCGTCACACTCGACGAGAGAGCAGAAGGCATGCCAGGTCGCATGGCCGATCAGCGGAAAGACGACGATCATGCCGATGAACAGCGTGACCACGCCGAAGGCCGTCAACGCCGCGATCAGGACCGCCCAAAGGGCCATCACGCGGAAGTTCTTCCGCACCGCCTGGAGGCTGGTGAAGATCGCCGTCATCACGTCCACCTCGCGCACCATGAGAAGCGGCACGGAGATGGCCGAGACCGAGAAGACGAGCGCAGCCAGGGCGGCGCCGGCGATGGTGCCGACGATCAGCAGGCCAAGCCCGTGCGAGGTGAACAGCAGCATCGGGATGAATTGGTCGAGCGGCGGGAAGGCGCGCGGCCCCATGAACATCATGAACAGCAGGAGCGCGATCTCGATCCAGAAAACGAAAATGACGAACAGAATCACGCCCATGAAGGCGAGCTGGCCGGGCGAGCGCACCCCGTGCAGCAGCACGTCGGTGAAACGGACCGGCTGGCCGAGCTGGAGGCGGCGGCTCGCCTCGTAGAGGCCGACGCCCACCATGGGGCCGACCATGAGAAAGCCCCCGGCAAAGGCGAGGATGAGGGCCTCCCAGCCGAGTTGCATGAAGCCCAAGGTGAGAAGAAGCGCGCCCAATGCGAACACGCCTCCATAGACCAGGCTGACATGGGGCACGCGTTTGAGATCGTTCCACCCCGCCGCAAGCCACTGCCAGGGCGCGTCCGCCGGAAGCTCGCGGATGTTCGGAATATCGGCGCCAAAGGTCTCTGCCGTCGTCATGTGTCCTCTCCCCATCGTTTCCTCCAACAGATGCCGTCCCCGCGTGCGTGCGCGGAGATCGCTTGGCTCACTCATACCTGAATTGCCTTCAGCGCAAAAGATCATTCACCAGGAAGGCGAGAGAGAGGAGGAGGCCGACGGCCGGCACCCAGAGGGGCACGATGAAGGTCCTGGGGGGCGCCGGATCGCCACGCAGCTTGATGCGCAGGAGCGCGGCATTGATCAGCGCGAAGATGGCGAGCGCGAAGCGGGAGGTGCTCTCGGCGAGTCCCTCGAGGGGGAAGGCGAGGGCGAGCGTTGCCACGAGCGCGACCACGAGGGCGGTGGCGATGAGGGGCGTGCGCGTGCGGCGATGGACCGTGCCGAGCACGCGGGGCAGCTCTCCCTGGCGCGCGAGGCCGAACATCACCCGCGAGGCCATGATGATCTGGACGACGATGCCATTGAGGGTCGCGATGATGGCGATGGCGGAGATCAGGGCGGGGGAGGCGCCGGCGATCCGCTCGAAAACGAGGCCGAGGGGGGCCTCGGCCCGGGCGAGCTGCGGGATCGGCACCAGCAGCACGGCGATGGAGACGACGAGGAAATAGAGGCCCGTCGTGATGATCAGGGTGAGAAAGATGGCGCGCGGGAGGTTGCGCTCCGGGTTCTTCACCTCCTCGGCCACGGTCGCCAGGTCCTCGAAGCCGATGAAGGCGAAGAAGGCGAGCAGGCCGGCGGAGAGCACCTGGGTAAGGGCCATCGCGTCCCAGAGTGGGGGGAAGACGGCGTCGATGCGCATGAGCAGGCCCGGCTCCTTGAGGAAGCCGCTGGCGATGATGATGGCGAGGCCGCCCACCTCGATCAGGGTGAAGAGGCCGGCGAGCGCGACGGATTCCAGAATGCCCCAGGCGGCAACGCCTCCGAGCGCGAGCAGGATGGCCAGAACGATCAGCCAATCGGGGAGATCGGCGAAGACACGCACATAGCCGGCGGCACCCGTGGCCACGGCCGCGGAGGAGATGATGCCCGAGGCGATCACCATGAGCCCGGTGATGAGGGCGAGCATGTCCGATCCGAAGCCGGTGCGCACATAGGCGGCAGGGCCCGCGCTCACGGGCCGTCGCCCGGCGAGCTCGGCAAAGCTCGCCGTGGTCGGCGCCATGACCAGAGCGGCGACGAGGAAGGCAAAGGGCGCATAGGTGCCCGCGCGCGCGGCGGTGGCGCCGATCAGCACATAGATGCCGGCGCCGATGGTGGTGCCGAGGCCGTAGAGAACGGCAAGCGGCAGGGTGATCGCCCGCTTGAGCGTCGGCTGCGCGATGCGCTCCTCGGGTGCCCTGAGCTCGCCGGCTTCATTGCGAAAGACCTGTTTCATCCGCGCCCTCGTGTCACCCGGCCGGGTGCTGCGCCCCGCTTGCGCTGACAGTGGTGCCTGCCGGGATATGGGAAGGCGATGCTAGCATCGCCAAGGGGTCGAGGCGCACTTTTTCGCACGCCGGCCGCTTGGGTCGTGGTTCATGTCGCGTGCCGGTGTCGCGTGCGCCGAAGGCCGGGTAAGATGGCGCGGGCGGCCCGTGTGGTGCGCGCGGGACCGCGAAAGGGAGGCGCACCGCTCACGCGCTGCGGTGCGCGCGGGACGAGGAGCGAGGCAGAGCGATGCACGAGATGAGGGCCATGGTTCTGGAGCGGCCGGGCACGGCGCTGAAGCTCGTGACCCGCAGCGTTCCCGAGCCCGGTCCCGGTGAGGTCCTGGTCCGGGTGTCGGCCTGCGGCGTTTGCCGGACGGACCTGCATGTGGTGGACGGCGATCTTACCGAGCCGAAGCTCCCCCTCGTTCCGGGCCATGAGATCGTGGGGCGGATCGCCGCCATGGGGCCGGGTGTGAGCGATCGCTTCGCCATGGGCCAGAGGGTCGGGATTCCCTGGCTCGGGCGGACCTGCGGGCGCTGCGCCTATTGCCGCGCGGGGCGGGAGAATCTGTGCGATGCGCCGGGCTTCACCGGCTATCAGATCGACGGCGGCTATGGCGATCATGCCCTGGCGCAGGCCGACTATTGCTTCCCCATCCAGGGGGCTTATTCGGATGCGGAGGCGGCGCCGCTTCTTTGTGCGGGGCTCATTGGCTATCGCTCCTATCGCATGGCGCTGGAGAGCGCGCGCTCGGGGCTGGCGGGCGAGGGGGCTTCGCGCGCCTTGGAGGTGCATCGCCTCGGGATTTACGGCTTCGGCGCGGCGGCCCACATCGTCGCGCAGATCGCCCGTCACGAGGGGCGCGCGGTCTATGCCTTCACCCGGCCGGGGGACGAGGCGGCCCAGGCTTTTGCCAGATCCCTCGGCGCGTGCTGGGCGGGCGGCTCGGACGAGGCGGCGCCCGAGCCGCTTGATGCCGCCATCCTGTTCGCGCCCGTGGGCGCGCTCGTCCCGGTCGCGCTCAGGGCCGTGCGCAAGGGCGGGGCGGTCATCTGCGCGGGCATTCACATGTCGGACATTCCATCCTTTCCCTATGGCATTCTCTGGGGCGAGCGTGTCGTGCGCTCGGTCGCCAATCTCACGCGACGGGACGGCGAGGCGCTTCTCGAGCTTGCCCCGCGCATCCCGGTCCGAACCCGGGTCGAGACCTTTCCCCTC
>JALUTE010000026.1 GCA_027058255.1 Methyloligella sp.
GCCATTGTCGGTGCCGAAGTAGAGCACGTCGCCGGGACCGATCGCCAGGTCTGTGATGCCGCCGAGGTTGGCGAAGTAGTTGCGCCCGGGCAGCACGAGCTTCTGCCAGGACTGGCCGTCCCACTTCCAGGCGTCGAACGCACCCGCCACCCAGACGTTGCCCGCGCTGTCGCTCAGCATGCCAGGAAGCTCCGAACCTCCCATGACCAACTGCACCGATTCGCGGATCCAGTCGGTGCCGGTCCAGCGGAACACGGCGCCGAACTCCGTGGCGGCGAACAGGGTGCCCTGGGCATCCTCGGCAAAGGCGGTGACCAGGGTCACGCCCAGTGCCGGCGTGTTCTGCCAGTTCCAGAATCCGCTGAACTGGCCGGTCTGTGGGTCCCAGCGCGCGATGCCGTTGCCGCCCATCCAACCGGTGCCGTTGCGATCGAGATAGAAGGTGCCCATCGGCTCGTTGCCGGCAAACGGATAGGGCTCGGCGCCGAGGTTGTGGTCACCCCAGTTGCGCCAGCGAAGCCCGTCGAAGCGCGACAGGCCGTTCTCGCCGCTGGCGACCCACATGTTGCCCTGCCGGTCCGGCGCGAAGCGATCGATGAAGTAGTCGCCCAGGCCGGTGTTCTCGGCGTTGTAGTCGCGCAGCAGGTTGGCGTTGGCATCGAAGTGCCCCAGCGCCGAGATGGTGACGACCCACACGTCCGTGCCCGCGGGGTCGGGCGTGATGTCGAACACCTGTCGCAGGCCTCGCGCCCAGAGCTGGAAGGTCTGCCCGCCGTCGACGGTCTTGCGGATCGTCCCGCCCCAGTCGCCGAGATAGACCGAGCCGTCGTCGTCGATCCCGATCGCGGTCGGCGTGGTGCCGATCGGAATGTGCATGAATGTCGAGCGGTCGAACTTCCAGAACGAGTTGCCGCCACCGGTGCCCGCGCGCAACCAGATGTTGCCGTTGGTGTCCTCGGCGATTCCACCGAAGCGGCCGACCCCCGCACCGTGCAGCGTCCACCGCGTGCCGTCGTACTCGGCGACGCCGTTGAGCACCGTGTTGGCGACCCAGACATGGCCGATCGAGTCGACGATCAGATCACTGAGCGAAAACCAGGGCGGACTCCACGGCAGGCTCTCGCCGACCACGAACCGGCGCCAGCTCGTGCCGTCGAAGGAGAGGATCGCGCCGTTGCCACTGCTGGTGCTGTTGTTGATCCAGACGGTGCCGTTCGGAGCGATGTCGACGCTGACCACGGTGTTGTGGAGCAGCGGTGCGTTGGCGGTCGTGTAGACCGTCTGCCGCTGACCGTCCTGGTGAACCAGGCCGTTGCCGGTGGCGATCCAGGCCGAGCCGTCGCTCGCCCAGGCGATGTCGTTGGGGAAGGCCGACGGGAAGGTGCCGTCGGCGTTCGACAGGTTGGTCCAGAGGTCCTTGCTCCGCTGGTAGACGCCGAAGCCGCCCTCGCCCCAAAACGGCCAGCGGGCACCGACCCACAGCAGGCCGTTGGGCGCGAAGCGGGCCATGCGCACCTCCTCGCCCGGCAAGCCGGTGTTGCTCGGCTTGACGATCTGCCATGTCTGAGCTCCGGCGGAAGACGCCAGCAGGAAGATGGTCAGGAGAAGAAGGCTGTGTCGGAGCATCGTCGTGCCGTTCATCGAAATCCGGGATCAGGCCAAGGGCGGGCTCGAGGCCCCATCCCACACCCTGACACAGCACGACAAGCGTACCCCGCGCCCACGAACCGTACAGCGGCCGGATCGCGCACGGCACCGTCGGGAATCGGGACATCGCACGGGCTCGGGACACCCTGGCCCGATCCCTGCTCCGGCACCCGCACCGCCCAAGCTCTCGCCCCAACCCGAGGATCGGCTCGATGCAACCTGCCCGCTCTCTCCTCGGGGACTTCCCCCGAGTCTCCGAGACCAACCCTGCCATTCCCGTTCTCCGCCGCCGCCTCGTGTCCCTGGCCGTGGGCCTCGTGCTCTGCGGCGGCGCGCTCTCGTCGGGGACCCTCAACTCGCAGGGGCCGTCGTGGTTGAGGTAGAGGC
>JALUTE010000027.1 GCA_027058255.1 Methyloligella sp.
CCTCCGCAATGACCTCGCCACGGCGCTTGTGCCCCGCCCGACACCGCTGCCGACGGGCCTCGAGGGCTGGATCGCCACCTTCCGCAAGCCGTTTTTCGACCAGTTTCCCGAGGAGCGCCGTGGCGAGGTCATTGCGGAGGTGACGCGGCTCCTGGAGCCCGCGCTTCGTGACGAGACGGGCGCCTGGCACGCGGACTATGTGCGCCTGCGCGTGCATGCCGAGCGGCCGGCCTGAGCGCCCCTGCGCTCCTCTGGCGCCTCTGGTGCCACCCCATGCCATGCTTGCGTCACCTTTGTCTCTGATGCAATAGGGCGGCGAGACACCGAATGAGACTGGGGGCGTTGTGCCGGGATGCGGGCACTGTGCCGAGATAGAGAGGGTGCCGAGACCATGCGCATGCGCGCAACCACCGCTTGCGGCCCAAGGGCGGCCACGGTCCCGGCCGCCATGGTCGCATCTGCCTTTCTCCTCGCCATGACATGGGCGGTCACGCCCGCCCGGGCCGAGAAGCTGGAGAACAAGGTCGCGATCTTCGCGGCGCTCGACAAGGTGACGGCGCGCATCTCCCGCCTCGAGGTGGGCCTTGGCGAGACCGTCACCTTCGGCTCGCTCAAGGTGACGCCCCGGGTCTGCTATACGCGCCCGCCCACCGAGCCGCCGCGCACATCGGCTTTCGTGGAGGTGGACGAGGTCAAGCTCGACAATTCCGAGGTGCGCGTCTTCACGGGATGGATGTTCGCGGAAAGCCCGGGCCTGCATGGGGTGGAGCATCCGGTCTTCGACGTCTGGCTGACCGGTTGCGCCAAACCGATCGGCGGTGCGCCCGCCCTCGCCGCCCGGCCGGGTGCGCGTGAGCCCCGCCAGCCCCGCCTGCGCCGCCGCCGTCTGCGCCGCCGCTAGAGGACTGAAGCCCCCGACCGGATGGGACCATGGCCGGCGCATGGGCGCTGCCGGCATCGCGGGAGCGGCGCTGGCCGCTTTCGGCTCACGGATCGTTGGCGGCGTTGCGGGCGGGGGTTGGCGCGCCCTTCGCCTCCGCGCCCTCGCGGCGGTTGCGCGCGATGATCTGCAGCACCTCCGCCCCCTCCACGTCCGGCGGCAGCCGCGTGAACACGCCCTTGCGGGCGAGCGCCTGCTCGAGAAGACGCTGGAAGCGGTCGCGGCCGATCTCGATGGTTCCGAACTGCCTCAGATGGCGGGTGACGAACTGGGTATCGAGCAGGGTGAAATGGCCGGCGATCAGGCGGGCCACCAGATGCACCAGCGCCACCTTGCTGGCATCGCGCGCGAGCGAGAACATGCTCTCGCCGAAAAAGGCGCCGCCCACATGCACGCCATAGAGGCCGCCGACCAGCCGGCCGTCCGCCCAGGCCTCGACCGTGTGGCAATAGCCAAGCGAGAACAGCTCGCGATAGAGGGCCTTGATGCGCCCGTTGATCCAGGTGCTCGACCGGCCTACCTTCTCGCCGGCGCATCCCTCGATCACGGCGCGATAGTCGGTGTCGATGCGGATCTCGAAGCGGTTCTGGCGCACGGTCCGCGCGAGCCGGCGCGGCACGTGAACGGCATCGAGCGGCAGAATGCCCCGATGCTGGGGCTCGATCCAGTAGAGCGCGGGATCATCCGCGCTCATGGCCATGGGAAAGATGCCGCAGGAATAGGCCTTGAGCAGCACCTGCGGCGTGATGTCCATGATCATGTCGTCGAAGGTCGCCATGGCCCGAGCCGTCTCTCGCACATGCCACTAGCGCATCGACGCATACGAACCTTGCGCCCACCCCGTCATCACCCGGTTTGACCGGGTGATCCAGGGCAACAGACTCGCAGCTTGCCGTCCTGGGTTGCCGGGTCAAGCCCGGCAAAGGCGTGTATATTGTGTTCGCGTTTTTGCACTAGCGTCTCTCGTAGGTGCCCTTGTCCGGACGCACATGCCTCTAGCCGTCTCTCGCACATGCTGCTCTCCGGAGCAGGATTTCGTTCCCGGCGCCCGGTCGATATTGGGGCAGATCCAAGCACGAGACTATGGCTTTTCGAGAAACTTTTCGAGCCAGTGGATGTCATAGAGGCCGTTGGCGACGTCGGGCTCGGCAATGAGGGCGGAGAAGAGCGGGATGGTCGTCTCGATGCCGTCGATGACGAACTCGCCGAGCGCCCGTTTGAGCCGCATCAGGCACTCGTTGCGGTTCTTGCCATGGACGATGAGCTTGCCGATGAGACTGTCGTAATAGGCCGGGATCGTATAGCCCTGATAGACGCCGGAATCGACCCGCACGCCGAGCCCTCCCGGCGGGTGGAAATAGCTGATCCGGCCCGGGGACGGGGCGAAGGTCGAGGGGTTTTCCGCATTGATGCGGCACTCGATGGCGTGGCCGGAGAAGGTAATGTCCTCCTGGGCCAGAGACAGCGGGGCGCCGGCGGCAATGCGGATCTGCTCGATGACGATGTCGACCCCGGTGATCATCTCCGTGACGGGGTGCTCCACCTGGAGGCGGGTGTTCATCTCGATGAAATAGAAGGCGCCGTCCTCGTAGAGGAACTCGACCGTGCCGACGCCGCGATAGCCGAGCTTGGCAGTGGCCTTGGCGACGATCTCGCCGATCTCGGCCCTCTGCTCGGCATTGAGTGCGGGCGAGGGCGCCTCCTCCCACACCTTCTGATGGCGGCGCTGGAGCGAGCAGTCGCGCTCGCCCAGATGGATGGCATGGCCCCGTCCGTCGCCGATGACCTGGATTTCGATGTGCCGGGGGGTGGAGAGGTATTTCTCGAGATAGAGCGAGTCGTCCCCGAAGGCGGCCTTGGATTCGGCCCGCGCGGTCGCAAGCGCGACCGGCAGATCGGCCGGCGTGGCGGCGACCTTCATGCCTCGCCCGCCGCCGCCCGCCGCCGCCTTGACGAGGACCGGATAGCCGATCTCGTCGGCAAAACGGGCAGCCTGTGCATCCGTGGTGATCGCGCCCTCCGATCCGGGCACCACCGGAATGCCGAGGGAGCGCGCCGTCCTTTTCGCCTCGATCTTGTCGCCCATCAGCCGGATGTGCTCGGCCGTCGGGCCGATGAAAGCGATCTCGTGCTCCTCCAGAATCTCGGCGAAACGGGCATTCTCCGAGAGAAAGCCATAGCCCGGATGCACGGCGTCGGCCCCGGTGATCTCGCAGGCCGCCACCAGGGCAGGGATGTTGAGGTAGCTCTCGCTCGCCGCTGGCGGGCCGATGCACACGCTCTCATCGGCGAGGCGCACATGCATGGCGTCCGCGTCCGCCGTGGAGTGCACCGCCACCGTTCCGATGCCCAGCTCCTTGCAGGCGCGCTGGATGCGAAGCGCGATCTCGCCGCGATTGGCAATCAGGATCTTGTCGAACATCCGCTGGTGCCGCCGTGCAAATTCGTTCTCGAAGGAGTGTCTCCGCCCCAGGGGTGCGGCCCCGTCCGGCTCATTCGATGATGACCAGAGGCTCGCCATACTCGACCGGCTGACCGTCCTCGACCAGGATGGCGGTCACCTTGCCGGCGCGCGGCGCGGGGATATGGTTCATGGTCTTCATGGCCTCGACGATCATCAGCGTCTGCCCTTCCTTGACGGTGGTGCCGACCTCCACGAAGGGCGGGGCGCCCGGCTCCGGGGCTCGATAGGCCGTGCCGACCATGGGCGAGGTCACGGCCCCGGGATGCTCGGCGATCTCGTTCGCGCTTGCCGCTGGCTGGTCGGCGCCCTGGGCGCTCGCGGCCGCTTGGGGCGGAGCGGGAGCGGGCGAGGCCGTCGCCGCCACGGAGAGGGCGCGGGCCACGCGGATGCGCAGGCCCTTGCGTTCGATCTCGATCTCGCTGAGCCCCGTCTCGTTCAGGAGATCGGCGAGCTCGCGAATGAGTTCCTTCTCGAGAGTGCTCTTGTCCTCGCTCATGGCCTCAATCCGTCCGTCATCCGTGATGCCCGCCCCGATCGCGATCTGTCACCATATTCCTGGCCCGCTTCACCCGGCTCGCCTGTCGCCGGCCGGGCCTTTGCCCGCCCCGGCTCCATGCCTCACCTCTTTTCCACCATGTCGGCGAGGGCCTCGAGAGCCAATCCATAGCCGCGCGCCCCGAGGCCGCAAATGACCCCCGCCGCGGCGCGCGAGACGTAGGAGAAGCGGCGGAATCGCTCCCGCCGATGAATGTTGGATAGATGCACCTCGATGATGGGAATGTCCACCGCGAGCAGGGCATCGAGCAGCGCGACCGAGCTGTGGGTGAGGCCGGCGGGATTGATGATGATGCCGGAGCCCTCGTCTCGCGCCTCCTGCACCCAATCGATGAGCTGGCCCTCCGCGTTCGTCTGGCGGAAGACGAGCGTGAGCCCAAGCCCCTCGGCCTGCGCCTCCAGTGCGCGGCGGATGTCGTCGAGCGTGTCGGTGCCATAGACCTCCGGCTCGCGCTCACCCAGCAGGTTCAGATTCGGTCCGTTCAGGATGTAGATCGGCTTGGTCATGGGACCCGCTGAATGGCGGATAGGTGGGCTGGTCGTGGCCGCCCCTGCGTGGCGCGGCGCACGGTTTCGGTCGCTCGCTCGAGGGCCGGTCCGCGTGCCGGCCGGTCCAGAGGATGCAGAGCCATGGATGCGCGCGCTCCTTTAACAGAATTCGCGCCGCGAGGGAAAGGCCGTGCGAGAGGAGGGGCGGCGCGCCTCCGCGGCTGGCCCGTGCCGCCGCGCCGGGGAGGGCTCTCTCCCTCCCCGGCGCGGCCGTGATGGCCTCGTCAGCAGACGGCGCAGCCGTTCTTGCGCACCTCCGCCACCTTCTGGGTGAGCTCCTCCAGCAGGTTCTCCGGTGCGCCGGGAATGACCTTGTCGCCGATGAAGAAATGCGGCGTGCCGTTGATCCCCAGCTGCTGTGCCAGCTTCTGGGTGTCGGCGATGATCTTCGCGACCTCGGGCGAGGCCATGTCCTTCTTGAGCCGGGCCATGTCGAGGCCGAGCGACTTGGCGATCCTGAGCGCCTTGGCCTCGTTGGCGCGCCCCGGCTTCTCCAGGAGGGCCCGATGCACGGGCCAGTACTTGCCCTGCTTCCTGGCAGCGAGCGCCACGCGCGCGGCCTCGACCGACTCGCGCCCGAAGATGGGCAGCTCCTTGAAGACGAACTTGATGTTCTTGTCCTTGGCAATCAGCTTGCTGACATCGGTGATGGCACGACGGCAGAATCCGCAATTGTAATCGAAGAACTCGACCACGGTGACGTCGCCCTTGGGATTGCCCATGACCGGATCGCTCGGGTCGGAGAACAGTGCACGGGCATGCTTGGAGAGCGCCTCGCGCATGCGGGCCTGCCGGAAGGCATGCGCCTTGGCCTCGAGTGCGGTTTGCACCTCGATGAGGATTTCCGGGTTGCGCACCAGATAGTCGCGCACGATGCGCTCGATGGCGGCGCGCTGGGCCGGGGAGAAGCTGGCCGCGCCCGCTGATGCACCGGCGCCCTGGGCGCCCGCAGTGCTGCCACGGGCCTCGGCAAGGCGCTTGAGTGCGCTCGCCTGCCGTGCCGGCGCGCCGGGCGCGGCCACCGAGGCCGTGCTGCCCGGCTGCGAGCCGGCATCGGCTCGCGAGGCAGGCGAGACGCCGGTCAGGGCGCCACCCAGCGCAAGAGCGATGATGGCGACGGGTGCGAGCCTGGCGGCGATGCGGCGCCCCCTGGACGCGGCGTGGATGGCGGGGCCGGTCTCGGGCGAAGCGTGTAGGCCGGTGGGCATGGGTCGGGGTCTCCTTGGCTGTCGATCCGTGTTTCGGTTCAGATGTTGCGGCCCTGCCGGCTGCCGCGCCTGGGTCGCGCCCCTGCGGCTGGCGACCTCAAGCGCCACGCGAAGGCGGGCGTGATATGCGGGTTCGGTTGCGCGGGTCGTGCTTGGCGACGGGCCTCAGTGTTTGCGTGGCTTGAAGTTGATGATGTCGAAGGCCTTGATCCAGGGGGCCGAGCCGCGCGGGAACTGCTTCTGCGCCCGTCGGGCGAAGGCCTTGGCATCGCCCAGCTTGCCTTCGTAGAAATAGGCATGGGCAATGGCAAGGTCTGCCTTGGGCTTCATCCCGCTGCGGGCGTAGGCCCGGGCCAGATGGCGATAGGCGGCGCTGTTGGACACCTCTCCGCTTCTGTACTTGTCCACCACCTTCTCCAGAAGGGCGATGGCTTCCTTCACATATCGTGGATTTTCCGCGCCGAGCAAGGCCTGGGCGAGGGTGAGGCGCATGAGATTGGAGCCTGGCGCCAGCTTCAGCGCCTTGCGCAGGGGGGCGATGGCGGCCTTGGCCCGCCCGCTCCAGAGCAGGAGCTCGCCCTTCATCTCGTAGAAATAGGGATAGCGGGGCCTTGCGCGAATGAGGGCGTTCATCTTCGGCAGGGCGGCGTCGATGCCCTTGGCGTAATAGGTGGCGATGGCCCGGGCATAGCGCGCCGGCAGGCTGTTGTCGCTCGAAGGGTACCGGTTGAAGACCGTGCGCGGATTGCCCTGGTTGAGAAAGCCGGTGAGCTTGGCGCGCATCAGGTCGTGGCGCAGTTGCAGATCGAGCGGATCGCGCCGCCCGAAATAGGGGCTCGCGCGGGCGATCTCGCGAAGCTGGGCGATGCGGTTCTGGGGCATCGGATGACTGCGCACATAGGGGTCCTTGTAGCGGTCGGAGAAGAGCTCCTGGCTGGCGAAGAGCTCGAAGGTCTCCAGCATGCCCCGCCCGGACTGGTGGGTGGCGTTGAGATAGGCGATGGCGGCCTGGTCGGCGGCGGATTCCTGCTG
>JALUTE010000028.1 GCA_027058255.1 Methyloligella sp.
TCGGTCCTGAGAGCCCGGCCATTGTTCTTTTTCAGCTGGCGATGTACCTCGTCATCTTCTTCCTTATCGGCGTGGGCATCTACCGCGCCCGGCGCTATCGTCTTTCGCGGACGAACTGGCGCGGCATACGCGGCGCGCTCGTGCCCAAGGGTGATTCCGATGACGACATGAGAGCCCTCAGTGGCCCGGCCGTCTATCAGGCCCAGGCGGCGCTCAAACAGCGCCGCTATGCCTGCCCGCTCAATGCACAACACGATGCGGCGACCAGACTGGCCCTCGAACGCTTTCAGCGCGACAATGGACTGGAAGTCACCGGTCAACTGGACCAACAGACGGTGCATGCGCTCGGGCTGCGGGGGGCGGAATACAGACGCGGTGGCGCGCTCAGCTTCGCCTGGACGAACTTCTGGAGCATGTCGCTCATTCCGCTGACACTCGGCTGGATCGTGCCTTGGCGGACGAACCTCATCTATCGCCGGCTCACCAATGATACGGCCTTCGGCAGCCGCTTTTTCCGTTATTCCGCCTCCTCAAAACCGCTTTATCTGCGCTATGTCGTGCTCTGGGTGGGCCTGATCGCACTCTATCTCGCTCTCTATTTTGGGATGATTGCAATATTCGGTGATGCCATCGTTGCCCGTAGCCAGGGGTTGCCGGTCGAGCTGGAACCCACCACCATCGCGCTCGGCGTTTTGCTCGTCCTCTTGGTTGTCATCGCCTACTCCGGATTGAGCGCCTGGTACTCGGCCGGAGTTTACAATCACCTTCTTGGCAACACCCGTTTCGACAATGCGCGGCTCTCACTCAAGGCCACGGCCTGGAGCCTCGTCTGGATTGTCGTTTCCAATCTTCTGATCGTGCTTCTCAGCCTCGGCATCTTGCGCCCCATCGCCCAGGCGCGGCTCGTGCGCTACTTTGTCGAGCGCCTCCAAGTGGAGGGCTCGGTCAACTTTGCTTCCATCGCCCAGAGCCAGGCGCAGCTCGATGCGACAGGCGAGGGCCTGGCCGAGGCGTTTGATATCGATGCCTTCTGAAACCCGAGATACGCGAGAAACGCGAGAAACCCGAGATACGCGAAAAGATACCGCGGCCGGAAAGCATGCGGCACCGGCTCGAATGGCCCCCGTGAGCGGCCGCTACAGTGACAACAGGACCGCAGCGAGCCACAGAGCTCGGGTGGTGCTCGATGAGAGCGCACTCGTCTTTCGCATCGAGGGGGCCGCGAGCACGGAAAACAGTG
Source organism: Methyloligella sp. (assembly GCA_027058255.1). Taxonomy (GTDB): domain Bacteria; phylum Pseudomonadota; class Alphaproteobacteria; order Rhizobiales; family JALUTE01; genus JALUTE01. Next base: position 1,241 of record JALUTE010000028.1, read on the forward strand.
GCGGGAGCGAGCCCAGCGAGGCCCGGGATGAGAGAGAAGGACAGGCGCCGCAACCTCACATCTGGCCCTTCGAGACACTTCGCGCACCAAGGCCGTTGGTACCCGGTGCCCCGGATGTCCTCTTGCAGAGCGAGGCCGAGCCCGGCGCAACGCTTTTTGTCAGTGAGCCGGGCTTTGTCGACGCCCTGCTTGCGCGCGCGCCTGAGCTGGGCGCCAAGGCGCAACTGTGGCGTTTCGCGCGCCCGGCACTTGTGGTGGCCGCGCTCTTTGCCGCGGCCATATTTGCCATTTGGATGAGCGGCCTCAGCCCGGCGCGCGCCCTCGCCGGGCTCATGCCCGACGAGCTGCGACGCGCAGCTGGTGAACAGCTTTTCAATACCATCGCCGCCAAGCACCCCCTTTGCCGCGAGGCGGCGGCCCAAGAGGCGCTCGATCAGCTCTATCGCCGACTGACGGAGAAACACGCACATGCCAAAGGCAACGCATTCGAGATCCGCCTTGTCGATTGGCGACTCGTCAATGCCTTTGCGCTTCCCGGGAATATCGTGGTGCTCACGCGCGGTCTCATTGATCAGGCCCGCGGGCCCGACGAGGTTGCGGGCGTTCTGGCCCACGAGCTCAGCCACGGCCTCGGACGCCATCCCGAGACCGCGCTCGTGCGCTCGCTCGGTCTTGCGGTCGCCGCCGAGATGGTCTTTGTCGGCGGCTCCGAGACACTTGCGAGCCTCGGCTTGCTGCTCGTGCAATTGCGCTATACGCGTGCCGCCGACAAAGAC
>JALUTE010000029.1 GCA_027058255.1 Methyloligella sp.
ACATCGAAGAGTCTCGTCCATGGCGACCCTCGCCCTTGCAACTGTCGGCAGCGCTGTCGGCAGCGCCCTCCTGCCCGGCGGCATCTCCGTGCTCGGCGCCACCCTCTCGGGGGCGGCAATCGGCCAGGCCGTTGGTGCACTGGCGGGACGCGCCATCGACCAGGCCCTGTTCGCACCCTCCGGCCAGACCCGCAATTTGGAAGGCCCGCGCCTTGCCGATTTGCAGGTCATGGCCTCGAGCGAGGGCACAGACCTGCCCCGCGTCTATGGCCGGGCGCGGCTCGCCGGGCAGATGATCTGGGCCACCCGCCTCGAGGAGGAGATCATCACCACCAGCCAGAGCAGTGCAGGTGGCGGGAAAGGTTTCGGAGGCGGGGGAGGCGGCGGTGGCCGATCGACGGTCACGCGGACGGAATATCGCTACTATGCCAACTTCGCCCTGGCGCTGTGCGAGGGAGAGATCACGCGGGTCGGGCGTGCCTGGGCCGATGGCAAGGAGCTGGACCTCTCCACCGTCACCTACCGTGTCTATCGCGGCACCGAGACGCAGGCGCCGGACAGCCTGATCGAGGCCAAGGAAGGCGCGGGCAATGCTCCGGCCTATCGGGGCACCGCCTATATCGTGTTCGAACGCCTGCCGCTCGCCCGGTTTGGCAACCGCATTCCCCAGCTCACCTTCGAGGTGGTGCGCGCGGTCGACCCCTTCGAGGAGGAGGTCCAAGCCGTCACGCTCATTCCGGGTGCGGGCGAGTTCGTCTATGCCACGGGCGAGGTGACCCGCGAGGGCGGGGCCGGGGTTACCCTGCCGGAGAATGTGCACACCCGCCAGGGGGGCAGCGACTGGGACGTGGCCATCGACCAGCTCGAGGATGCGCTCGCCAATGCGCGCCGGGTGTCCCTGATCGTGAGCTGGTTCGGGTCGGACTTGCGCGCAGGCCATTGCCGTCTCGAGCCCGAGGTGGAGATCGCGGCCAAGACCACGGCGCCCGAGAGCTGGCAGGTCGCAGGCCTTGCCCGCGAGACGGCCAAGGTCGTGAGCACCCATGCGGGACGCCCCGCCTATGGCGGCACACCCTCCGATGCCAGCGTGGTGGCGGCGATCCAGGATCTCGCCGCGCGGGGCATCGCCGTCACCCTCACCCCCTTCATCCTGATGGACGTTCCGCAAGGCAATGGGCTGACCGACCCCTATACGGGCGCCAGCGGCCAGCCGGCCTATCCCTGGCGCGGACGCATCACGGTCGATCCGGCACCGGGGCGCAGCGGCAGCCCGGACAAGACGGCGGCGGCGAAGACGCAAACGGACGCGTTTCTCGGAACCTGCCAGGTCTCGGATTTCACGATCTCGGGGACGAGCGTCGTCTATACGGGGCCCGCGGAGTGGTCCTATCGCCGCCTGGTTCTCCACTATGCCCATCTCGCCAAGGCGGCAGGCGGCGTGGACGCCTTTCTCATCGGCTCGGAGCTGCGCGGCCTCACCTGGGTGCGCGACGGAGCGGCGAGCTATCCCTTCGTTGCCGGGTTGCGCCAGCTTGCCGCCGATGTGAAGGCCGTTCTGGGCCCCGCCACCAAGGTCACCTATGCGGCGGACTGGTCGGAATATTTCGGCCACCAGCCCCAGGATGGCACCGGCGATGTCTTCTTCCATCTCGACCCGCTCTGGTCGGACGCCAATATCGACGCGGTGGCCATCGACTGCTATTGGCCGCTCGCGGACTGGCGCCAGGGCGAGGGCCATCTCGACTGGCAGGCGGGCACGCGCAGCATCTATGATCTGGCCTATCTCAAGGGCAACATCTTCGGCGGTGAAGGCTACGACTGGTATTATGCGAGCCAGGCCGACCGGGACTCGCAGACCCGTACGCCCATCACCGACGGCGCCTATGGAAAGCCCTGGGTCTTCCGCTACAAGGACCTGCGCGCCTGGTGGCAGAACCGACATTACGACCGGCCCGGCGGCGTGGAGAGCGCGACGGCGACCGCATGGGTGCCGGAGTCGAAACCGATCTGGTTCACCGAGCTCGGATGCCCGGCGGTCGATCGCGGCGCCAATCAGCCCAATGTCTTCTTTGATCCCAAGAGCGCCGAGTCGGCCCTGCCGCACTATTCCCTCGGAACACGCGACGATCTTATCCAGCGCCGCTATCTCCAGGCCGTCATCGAATTCTTTGATCCCAGCCATCCGGACCATGTTGCGGGCTCCAACCCGACCTCCGGCGTCTATGGCGCACCCATGGTCGATCCCGGGCGCATCTATGTCTACACATGGGATGCCCGCCCCTATCCGGCCTTTCCCTCGGACGGGGCGACATGGGGCGATGCGCCCAACTGGACGTTCGGCCATTGGCTGAACGGCCGGGTGGCGGACGCGCCCGTGGCGCAAACCGTCGCGGCCATTCTCGACGACTATGGTTTTGCCGACTATGACGTTGGCACGCTGCGCGGCGTGATGGCCGGCTTCGTGATCGACCGGGTCATGTCGGCCCGCGAGGCGCTCCAGCCGCTGGAGCTCGCCCATTTCTTCGATGCGCGCGAGAGCGGCGGGCTGATCCGCTTCGCGCATCGGGGCGAGTCGGGAAGCGTTGCAACCCTTGCGCCGGACGATCTGGTGGAGGCCAAAGCCGGCGCCGAGCTGTTCACCCTGACGCGGCAGCAGGAGAGCGAGCTTCCGGCCTCGGCGAAGCTCACTTACATCTCAGCCGATGGCCGCTACAACCGAGCGGTGGCCGAGGCCCGACGGCTCGCCGGCGCGAGCGGGCGGCTCGCGCGGGCAGACCTTCCCATCGTCATGTCCGACGCCCAGGCGGCGGCGCTTGCGGAGAGCTGGCTGTTCGAGAGCTGGGCGTCGCGGGAGCGGGCCCGTTTCATCCTGCCGCCGAGCCGGCTGGCGCTCGAGCCCTCCGACGTGGTGACGCTCGAGGCGCATGGGCGCTCGCGCCGTCTGCGGCTGACGGAGCTTGCGGACCATGGCGCGCGGGAGGCGACGGCCCTCTCCATGGACGGCACGGTCTATGAGGTCGCCGCGAGCGAAGGCCGCAGGCGCCCGAGCGGCGAGGCGTCGGTGTTCGGTCCCGCGCTTGCCGTGTTCCTCGACCTGCCCTTGCTGACGGGGGAGGAGAACCCGGCGGCCGGGCGTCTTGCCGCCTTTCAATCGCCCTGGCCGGGGGCAGTGGCCTTCTATCGCTCGGCGGAGGCGAGCGGTTTCTCTCTCAATACCCGTGTCACCGGGCCTGCGACACTGGGCCGGACGGCGAGCGACCTTCCAAGCGGCCCGCTCGGGCGCTGGGACCGTGCGAACCGGCTCACCGTCACCCTTGACCACGGACAGCTCTCCTCGGTGACGGAGCTCGCATTGCTCGGCGGCGCGAACGTGGCGGCGATCCAGAATGCGGACGGGGAATGGGAGGTCATCCAGTTCCGTGCCGCGACCCTGGTCGGAACGTCAACCTATGAGCTCTCCGATCTCCTGCGGGGACAGGCCGGCACGGAAGGGGCGATGCGCGATCCCGTCGCCGCCGGCGCGCGCTTCGTGCTGCTCGACGGGGCCATCGCCGAGGTGGCGATGACGGCGGACGAGATCGGCCTGCCCTTCAACTGGAAGTATGGCCCGGCCGTGCGCGACATCGGCCATGCCTCCTACCGGGATGCGACGCACGCCTTTGCGGGGATCGGGTTGCGCCCATTGAGCCCGGTGCATGTGCGTGCAAGGCGCACGGGTGCCGGCAGCGATCTCGTCATCTCCTGGACTCGCCGGACCCGGATCGGCGGCGATAGCTGGGCCGTTGTCGAGGTGCCACTCGCGGAGGACAGCGAGGCCTATGAGATCGACATTCTCGACGGCGCCACGGTCAAGCGCACCCTGTCGAGCAGCGGGCCGTCCGTCACCTATAGCGAGGCCGACCAGGTTTCCGACTGGGGTGCGGTCCAGCCCGCCTACACGGTGCGTGTCTGTCAGATGAGCGCAGTGTTTGGACGTGGCAGCCCGGCAATGGCGACGATCGTGCCATGACCGCCGGCGCTGAGAGCACCCCGCCCATGCCCTCAACCCAGTCACCCAAGGAGGCCCCCATGTCCAAGGATGCGACCGACGGGCTCGTCGCTGGCGGGCTCATCGCCTCTCCGGCCTGGGCACCCTGGCTCAGCCAGCTCAATGACGTTCTGACGACCCTCACGCTGATTGTCGGCCTGGGGCTCGGCGCTGCGCGTCTCGCCGATCTCCTGCGCAAGCGTCGCCCGCGCCGTTGAAGGGATGCCCGCGCCGGCGGCGATGCGGCCCGAAACGCTGATCCGACATGCAGCGAAAACGCTGATCCGACATGCAGAACGGGAGATGGAAGACCCGCCATGAGCACGCAAGCAAAGCTCGCCCGGCAGCCTTCCTCCGATGCGGAAGGCGAGCCGGCATGGATGCGCATCGCCTGGCGCGAAATGGGCACTGCGGAGCGCCCGGGCACGGCCGACAACGCCAAGATCATCGGCTATTTCCGCGATGTGGGACATGGCTGGGTGCGGCGGGACGAGACCGCCTGGTGCGCGGCCTTTCTCGGCGCCTGCCTGGAGCGGGCCGGGGTGGAGAGCACGCGCTCGCTCAAGGCGCGCTCCTATCTCGGCTGGGGCGAGCGCCTCGCTCGCCCCAGGCCCGGCTGCATCACCGTGCTGAGCCGCGGCCGCGACAAGACGCTCGGCCATGTTGCCTTTTTCGTGCGTGAGGAAGGGCCGGACCTCTTTCTGCTCGGCGGGAATCAGAAGGACAGCGTATCCGTCGCCCGCTATCCCAAATGGCGGGTTCTGGGCTATCGCTGGCCAAGCTCAATGGGCGATGATCCGGAGGCCGGCCGCGCCCGGGCGGCGGGCAAGCCGGATGGCGAGGGAGCGGGCGGCGCGGATCGCCTGTTCGAGACGGCGCTGGCGCATGTGCTGGCCATGGAAGGGGGCTGGAGCAACGATCCCGTCGACCCGGGCGGGCCCACCAACAAGGGCATCACCCTTCGGGTCTATGCGGCGCATAAGGGGCTGCGCATCACCTCGGCCAATCGCGCGCGTCTGATGGACGAGCTGCGGCGCATTCCCATGTCCACGGTGCGGGCCATCTATTACAAGCGCTATTGGCTGCGGGCGCGCTGCGACATGCTTCCCGACCCGCTTGCGCTCATGCATTTCGACACGGCGGTCAATCACGGGCCTGCGCGTGCCGCGCGCATTCTGCAGGAGGCGCTGGGTGTCGCGATCGACGGCGAGATCGGGCCGGAGACCCTTGGCGCGGTTCGCGCCGCGCAAGGCGAGATGGAGGCATTGCTGGCCCGCTATGCGGCCATTCGCCGGCGCACCTATCGCCGACTTCCCCATTTCTGGCGCTTCGGACGCGGATGGCTTGCGCGCGTGCGCAAGACCCTCGCTGCGGCCCGCCGCCTCTTTCGTGCTCCTCGCGCTCGCGGGCGGGAGGGGGGCGAGCCGGCCCCGAGCGCGCAGGATGGCACGGCCAGGGGCGCCTTGAAGAACGAGGTCGAAGACGTGAAAGGAGAGAGCATGCAAACGCGCAAATGGTGGCTCGAATCCCTGACGATCTGGGGCGCGATCATCACCGCCGCCTCGACCGTGCTTCCCGTCATCGCGCCCCTTTTCGGGTTCGACATCACCGCCGAGATGGTGCAGACCTTCGGCGAGCAGGTGGCGCGGCTCATTCAGGCCGCGGGCGGCGTGGTCGGAACCCTGATGACCGTCTATGGCCGATTGCGGGCCAGGACGGGGCTGGAGCGCCGTGCGATCCGCGTCGCGCTGTAACGGTTCGCGCATCGGCGGGCATGCGGTGCGGGCATTCATCTCGCGTTCAGCCGCAGCGGGCTAGTGAGGGGCATGGTTGAGAAACGAAATGCCGGACGAGGTGCCATGGGCCTGAATGCGCGTCGAGGCGGGGTATCATGGGTGGCGCGCATGACGCGCGTGCCCGTTATGGCGCTCGTGTCTTTTTTCATGGCGATGCCGGCCGAGGCGAGCCTTGCCGATACCGCCTGCTATTCCGACTGGCAGGTCGCGGCGCCGATCGTGCGCGACCAGGGCCTCGCGCCCGCGCGCATCGTGCGCGAACGCGCACGGGCACGCGTGAAGGGCGAGATCATCAAGATCGAGCTCTGCAAGGGAAAGGGCCGCTATTATTACCGGCTCGTCGTCTATGAGCCGCGCGGCCGGGTGCGCAACCTGATCGTGGATGCCGCGCGCCCCTTCGAGCGCTAGAGCCCGATCGCCGGCCGGTGCGCGCGGTCGGGGCATCGTGCCGGCGGCATGCGCGCGACCACTGGCCAACACCTTCGTGAACCTTGTATAAGGAGAAGAGGATCAGGCAAGACGTGGCCGGAGGAAGAGAAAGCGTGCGTCTTCTCGTTGTCGAGGACGACCCGGATCTCAATCGCCAGCTCGTCGCGGCGCTCAGCGAGGCGGGCTATGCGGTCGATTCGGCCCAGGACGGCGAGGAAGGGCACTTTCTCGGCGATACCGAGCCCTATGACGTTGCCATTCTCGATCTCGGCCTTCCGCGCATGGACGGCATCAGCGTCCTCGAGCAGTGGCGGCGCGACGGCCGGGACATGCCGGTGCTGATCCTGACCGCGCGCGACCGCTGGAGCGAGAAGGTTGCGGGCATGGATGCGGGCGCGGAC
>JALUTE010000030.1 GCA_027058255.1 Methyloligella sp.
CCGGGCCCGGATCGAGGCCCGGCTGGAGGCGGCGCGCGAGCGGCGCTCGGAGCAGGCGCGGGCCATTCGCGAGGCGTTCGATTGCGCGCCGGAGGACTGCCTCGCCAAGGCGGGGGTCGCGCCTGCGAATGGCGAGGAAGGCGAGGCCGCCCTGCCCAGGATCGAGGAGGTCGAGCGAAGGCTTGTCCGCCTGCGCGCCGAGCGCGAGCGCCTTGGCGGGGTCAACCTGCGGGCGGAGGAGGAGCTGGCGGCGCTTGCGGGCGAGCTCGACACCATGGAGGCCGAGCGCGCCGATCTCGAGGAGGCGATCCAGAGGCTGCGGCAGGGGATCGCCAAGCTCAATCGGGAGGGGCGCCGGCGGCTGCTCGAGGCCTTCGAGACGGTCAACGGCCATTTCAAACGCCTGTTCGTCACCCTGTTCGGCGGCGGCGAGGCCGAGTTGCGGCTCATCGAATCGGACGATCCGCTCTCCTCCGGGCTGGAGCTGATCGCCCGCCCGCCGGGCAAGAAACCCACCGTGCTCAGCCTCCTTTCCGGCGGCGAGCAGGCGCTGACGGCGCTTGCCCTGATTTTCGCGGTTTTCCTCACCAACCCCTCGCCGATCTGCGTCCTCGACGAGGTGGATGCGCCCCTCGACGATGCGAACGTGGATCGCTTCTGCACCATGATGGAGGAGATGGCGCGGGAGACGGATACGCGGTTCCTGGTCATCACCCACCATCCCATGACCATGGCGCGCATGCGCCGCCTCTTCGGCGTCACCATGGCCGAGAAGGGCGTGAGCCAGCTCGTCTCCGTCGATCTCGCCGCCGCCGAGGCCCTGCGCGAGGCAAGTTGAGCCGCGGCACGCTGCGGACCCTGCCGGCCGTTCTGTCTCTCCCGGTGCGACCTTCCCCCGTTCGGCCGCTCCCCCCGTTTGCCCTTTCGCATGGAATCTCAGCGACGGACCGTCCTGCCCGCACCTTCTTGGGCCATGCGCCGGGCGCGGGGCTGCCATGCAAAGTCGGCTCTGGTTCATCGCCGCTCCCTCGACAATATATCGCCCGTCTCGGGGACGAATGGCTCGACGCATCAAGATCGACCAGGAAGGCGGGTGGCATGGCTTCGAAAGTGCTGCACAGGCAGCTCAAGGCGCCCTATCCCGTGGTGGCGGCCGGTGAGGGCGTCTGGTTCCGCGATCGGGAGGGCAAGCGCTATCTCGATGCCTGTTGCGGGGCGGCGGTCTCGTGCCTCGGCCATGGTCACCCGAAAGTGATCGAGGCCATCAAGGCCCAACTCGACCGGGTCGCCTATGCCCATACGGGCTATTTCACCAGCACGCCGGCCGAGGAGCTGGCCGACTGGCTGATTGCCCGGGCGCCGGAGGGGTTCGGGCGGGTCGCCTTCGTGTCCGGTGGCTCGGAGGCCAATGAGGCCGCCCTCAAGCTCGCCCGCCAGGTGCATCTCGAGCGCGGCGAGGAAAGCCGCACCCATTTCATCGCCCGCCGCCAGTCCTATCATGGCGCAACGCTCGCCACGCTTGCGCTCGGCGATCACAAGGCCCGGCGCGCTCCCTATGAGGCGCTGATCGCGGCGAGCGGCGAGATCGGCACCACATCCCACATCGCGCCCTGCTATCCCTACCGGTTGAGACGCGCGGACGAGACGGCAGAAGCCTACGGGCTGCGGGCCGCCGGCGAGCTCGAGGCCGAGATCCTGCGCATCGGCCCCGAGAGGGTCGCCGCCTTCGTTGCCGAGACCATAGCGGGCGCCTCGCTCGGCGCCGTGCCGGCTGCGCCGGGCTATTTCCGCGAGGTGCGGCGCATCTGCGACAAATATGGCGTGTTTCTCATTCTCGATGAGGTGATGTGCGGCATGGGCCGCGCCGGCTCGCTCTTCGCCTGCACCCAGGAAGGCGTGGTGCCCGACATGATCACCATCGCCAAGGGGCTCGGCGGCGGCTATCAGCCGATCGGCGCACTGCTCGTGCGGGAGTCCCTCGGCGCCGTCATTGCCGAGCGCTCCGGGGCGCTCATGCATGGCCACACCTATATGGGCCACCCGGTGGCCTGCGCCGCGGCGCTCGCGGTGCAGAGAACGGTGGAGGAGGAAGGGCTGCTTACCCGCGTGCGCGAGCGCGGCGCCCAGCTCAAGAGCCTGCTTGCCGACCGTCTTGCTGCCCATCCCCATGTGGGCGACATTCGCGGCCGGGGCCTGTTCGTCGGCATCGAGCTTGTCGAGGATCGCGCGAGCAAGGCTCCCTTCCCGCGCGCGGCACGACTTGCCGAGCGCATCAAGGAGCGCTCCATGGCCCTGGGCCTCATGTGCTATCCGGGCAGCGGCACGGCGGATGGGGTGGAGGGCGATCATGTCCTGCTCGCCCCGCCCTTCATCGTCGCAGCCGAGGAGCTGACCCTCATCGTCGACCGGCTGGTCAAGGCCCTGGATGAGGTGTTCGACGATATGGAGCGCAAGCGGGAGGACGTGCGGCATGGCCGATCCGAGCAAGGCACAGGCAAGGCCGCTCCTCGTCATGGCCGCCGTCAACGGCGGGCGACGGTCTAGGGCCGATCACCCCCGCCTGCCCCTCACGCCCCGGGAGATCGCCGAGGAATGCGCGCGCTCTGCCGAGGCGGGCGCGGCGGCGGCCCACGTGCATGCGCGCGATGGCGAGGGCCGGCACGTTCTCGATGCGGGGCTTTTCCGCGAGATCCTCGCCGAGATCGACAGCCTGTGTGGCCGGGAGTTGGTGGCGCAGGTGACCACCGAGACACAGGACCGTTTCGCGCCCGCCGACATCATGGCGATGGTGCGCACGCTGGCGCGGGGCCGGCTCGAGGCGGTCTCCATCGCGCTCAGGGACCTCATGCCCGGACCCGCCGAGGAGGCCGAGGCCGCCCCCTTCCTTGCCTGGCTCCATGAGAGCCGGATCTGGCCGCAATTCATCCTCTATGACACCGGCGAGCTTTCCCGCTTCCTGAGGCTTTGCGAGGCGGGGCTTTTTCCGTGGAGGCGGCCCTTTCTCCTCTTCGTGGTGGGGGGCTATCGGGGGCGCGATCCGCGCGCGCCGGACCGGCCCGACCCGTTCGTGGCGGGACTCGCGCCGGAGACGATGCCCTGGGCGGTGTGCGCCTTCGGGGGCCGCGAGCATGATGCGGTCCGCCGCGCCATCGCCCTCGGCGGCCATGTGCGGGTCGGCTTCGAGAACAATCTGCACCTTCCCGACGGGGGATTGGCGGCGAGCAATGCCGATCTCGTTGCCCTCGCGGTCGAGAGGGCGCACGCCGAGGGCCGTCCCATCCTCACCGCGCCCGCCCTGCGTCGGGCCATGGCCGCGCGGCGTGCCCCATGAGAGGGGCTGCGCTCGACCGCCGGTGGTTCCTGGGGGAAATACGGCGTGCCGCGCGTGTCCACACCTGCGGCCGGTGCGGCGCAGCAAGGCTTTGGCGAGCCCGCGTTTTCCGCTATAGAGAGGCAACGCTTGCGCTCCGGTCCCCGGCCGTGCGCTCTGCTCACACGGCACGACACTCAGACGACAAGGCCCGCAACCACCATGCAAAACGTGCCCGGTGGCCGCAATCTTCTTCACGTGATGGCCGGCCGGGCGCTGGCGCGCTACATCCGCCTGGTGGTGGCGAGCGCGCGCATACGCCGTGACCCGCCCGATCTCGAGCGCCGCCTGCTCGCTCTGCAACCCTGCATCGTGGCGCTCTGGCATGGTCAGTTCTTCATGGTCCCCGGCGTGTGCCCGCCCGCGTTCAAGACGCGGATCATGGTCGCGCGCCATGGCGATGCGGAGGTGCTGGGCGTCGCGCTGGAGCGGTTCGGCATGTCGCTCATTCGCGGTGCCGGCGCTGGCGGGCGGGCACGCGACCGAGGTGGGGCGATTGCTCTGCGCGCGGCTCTCAGGACCCTGCGCGAGGGCGAGAATGTCGCCATGACCGCCGATGTGCCGCCGGGCCCGGCACGCAGGGCGGGGCTCGGCATCGTCACCCTGGCCCGCCTCTCCGGGCGGCCGATCGTGCCCGTGGCGGTCGCCACCGCCCGCTATGCGGCCCTCGATACCTGGAGTCGCCTGACGCTGAACCTGCCCTTCACCGGGCTCGGGATCGCCATCGGCGAGCCCATCTCGGTGCCGCGCGACGCCGACGAGGCGCGCCTGGAGACGCTGCGCCGGCGCGTGGAGGACGCCATGAATGCGGCAACGGCGCGCGCCTATGCGCTCGCCGGGGGCGATGCGGCGCGGGCGACGCCACCAAGCCTCGACGGCGCGCCGGCTCCGATCGCGCTCGGCAATCCCAAGCGGCCAAGCCTTGCGCTCAGGGCCTATGGGGCCGCCACCTCGGCGCTCCAGCCTCTGGCCCCGCTCATCCTCTCCAGGCGCGAGCGTCTGCGCAAGGAGGATCCCGCGCGCCGGAGCGAACGTTTCGGCATGGCCAGCCTCTCACGCCCCTCGGGCGATCTCGTCTGGTTCCATGCGGCGAGCGTGGGCGAGACCAACGCCATTCTGCCCGTGATCGAGGCGCTCCTGCGCACGCGGCCGGCACTCCACGCCCTGCTCACAACCGGCACCGTCACCTCGGCGACGCTCGCCCGCCGCAGGCTCTCGGCCCGGGCGCTCCATCAATTTGTGCCTCTCGATGCGCCGGACTATGTACGCCGCTTTCTCGATCATTGGCGCCCTTCGGCCGCGGTCTTCGTGGAGAGCGAGATCTGGCCCAACCTGCTGCTGGAGACGGCGGGGCGGGACGTGCCGCTGGTGCTCGCCAATGGGCGCATGACCAAGAAGAGTTTTCGCATGTGGCGACGGGCGGGACGCATGGCCCGGCCGCTCTTCGCCGCGCTCGATATGGTGCTCGCCCAGGACGAGGAGACGGCCACCCGCTTCCTGCGCCTCGGCGCCCGCCGCGCCGTCGCCGTTGGCAATCTGAAGATGGACTGCCCGCCCCCGCCTGTCGACGCCAAGGCGCGCGCGCGTCTCGAGGCGGCCGTTGCCGGGCGTGCGCTGTTCCTTGCCGCCAGCACCCATGCGGGCGAGGAGGAGATCATTGCGCAGGCCCATCGCCGCCTGGCGCGCGCCCTGCCCCGGCTGCTCACAATTGTCGTGCCGCGTCATCCCGAGCGCGGGGCCGTCATCGCCGAGGATCTCACCGGCCTTGGCCTCAGCGTCTCCATTCGTTCGGCCGGCACGCTGCCGCGGGCACAGGACGACGTCTACGTCGCGGACACCATTGGCGAGATCGGGCTCTTCTACGCCCTTGCCGATGTCGCCTTCATCGGGGGCTCGCTGGTGGCCCATGGCGGGCAGAACCCCATCGAGGCGGTGAAGCTCGGCGCCATACCGATCACGGGGCCGCACTGGGGCAATTTCAAGCAGGCCTATGGGGCGCTCCTGCGCGAAGGCGGTGCCATGCAGGTGGTCTCGGCCGTGGAGATGGCCGAGGCGGTGGGCGCCCTGCTCGCGGACCCGCAACGGTGCGAGAAAATGCGCGCGCATGGCGCGGCGGTCGTCTCGGCCCTCTCGGGCGCGCTCGAGCGCACGCTTGCAGAGCTCGGCGCTCTGTTGCCCGCCGGCGATGATGAGGAGCTGAAGCGTGCCTCTTGAGCCGCCCGGCTGGTGGTATCGCCCGCACGTCGGCGTGGCGGCCGCGCTCTTGCAGCCCGTCTCGCTTCTCGTCTCCGCCGTGGCACGGCTGCGCCATGCGCTGGCGCGCCCCGTGACGGTCTCGGTGCCGGTGATCTGCGTCGGAAACTTCATCGTGGGCGGCGGTGGCAAGACGCCGCTTGCGCTGCATGTGGCGGAGCTTGCGGCGCGGCGGGGCGCGCGGCCCTTCTTTCTCTCGCGCGGGCATGGTGGGCGCATGGCCGGGCCGCACAGGGTCGATCCCGAGCAGGACGGTGCGAGGGAGGTGGGCGATGAGCCGCTCCTGCTTGCCCGGCGGGCGCCGACCGTCGTTGCGCGCGACCGGCCTGCCGGGGCAGCCCTCGCCATCGCCGAGGGCGCGAGCCTCATCATCATGGATGACGGGTTTCAGAATCCCTCCCTCCACAAGGACCTTTCCATCGTTGCGGTGGACGGGGCGCGGGGCATCGGAAACGGCTGTGTCATGCCTTCGGGCCCGCTGCGCGCACCGCTCGCCATGCAATTGCCGATGGCCGACGCGCTGGTGATCACGGAGGCGCATGGCGATGGCGGCCCGCATGAGGCCGCGGAGCGGCTCGCGCGCAGCATCCCTTGCCCCGTGATCCATGCGAGCGTCCGGCCCGCGGCGTCGGCGGCATGGCTGCGCGGCGCCCGCGTGGTCGCCTTTGCCGGGCTCGCCCGGCCGTCCAAGCTGTTCGACACGCTGACCCGCCTCGGCGCCGACCTGGTTGAGGCCCGCGCGTTTCCGGACCATCACGTCTACGGGCAAGACGAGGCCCGTGATCTTCTCGCACTCGCGAGCGATCTGGAGGCCCGTCTCGTCACCACCGAGAAGGACCATGTGCGCCTGCCTGCGGTGAGCGGCCCGCTCGGCCGGCTGCGCGAGCGCGCCTGGCCGCTGCCCATCGCACTTGCCTTCGAGGCCGGCGAGGCCGCGCGGCTCGAGACGCTCCTAGATATCGTGCTGCGCCAAGCGGAGCGGAAAGAGGACGGATGAGCCGCTCGCAGCGCGCGGCCTCGCC
>JALUTE010000031.1 GCA_027058255.1 Methyloligella sp.
CCTCAGCCCCGCACTGCCGTCGGAGCCCGGCCGTGCGGGGCTGAGGACATAGCGCTTGTTGCACACCCGCACGAGCGGCGGCACACGGGTTTTCTCGAAGAGGTCATAGCCGGGCTCGAGGTCGCGCCAGAAGGGTGCCCAGGGGCTGTCGGCCCAGAGCGCCTTGCGCAGAAGGCCCGGGCGGAAGGGGAAGACGTGGACGGCGAACCGCTTCTGGCCACCGTCGAGGGCAGCGGTCACCAGCCGCCAGATCTCGTCCACCGCCGGATTGGTCATGGCGTAGCAGCCGATGGACGAGCAGCCGCCATGGACCATGAGAAAGGAGCCGGTGCGGCCGTGGGCGCGATCGAAGCGATTGGGAAAGCCGAGATTGAAGGAGCGATGCCAGCGGCTCCTCGGATTGAGCTGGGCGCGGGAGACCGTATAGAAGCCTTCCGGGCTCTGCCGGTCCCCCTCGCGCAGCTTGGGGCCGAGACGGCCGGACCAGCGGCAGATGGGATAGGTGGCAAAGAGCGTGAAGCGGTCGCCCTTCTTCATCCAGAGCTCGAGCTCGGAGGAGCGCTTGAAGATGCGGATGAAGACGGGGGCGCCGAGGCTGAGGCCCCTGGCCGCAAGACGCGCCTGGAGCGGGCCGGCCTCGGGCGCGCCGCGTTGCGGCCAGCCATAGACATAGCGCAGCCGGCGCTCCGCCTTGTCGAGGCGCATGAGCTGGGCATCCAGGACCCGGCCCGCCTCGCGCGCCAGATCGGGCCGGGCAAGGGCGAAGAGGCCGAGCCCCAGGAGCACGAGTCCGAGAAAGAGCAGCATCCGCCTTGCCATGAACCCGATCCGTTTCGCCGCCCCGACGCGTCGCCCCGCCATGCTCGCTCAGTCGCCATCCGGCGCAAGGCATCCTTGCCCCGGGGCAATCGCTTGAAGCCCCAAATCGCCTCTCTTTTCGTCATCACCCGGCTCGACCGGGTGATCTGGGGCGGCAGGCTCGGAGGTTGCGGCTCTGGATCGCCGGGCTGGGCCCGGCGATGACGTGTATTTCGTGTTTGCGTCTCTGCCCTAGCCGGCCACCTTCTGCCACTCGCCGGTGTCGATCTTGTTGACGGCGATGACGGCCTGGGTGCGGCTGTCGACGGCGAGCTTCTGGAGAATGGCGGAGACATGCGCCTTCACCGTGGCTTCCGAGACGCCGAGCTTGTAGGCGATCTGCTTGTTGAGCAGCCCCTCGCCCAGCATCATGAGAACGCGCACCTGCTGGGGGGTCAGCGTGGCGAGGCGCCCGATGAGCTCGGCGGTCTCGCCATCGCCGGCAGCCTCGAGGTCCAGGTCCGGGGGCGTCCAGACCCCCCCGTCGAGCACGGCGCGCACCGCCTCGCGGATCTGCTCGACGGGCAGGGACTTGGGCACATAGCCCGAGGCGCCGAAATCCATGCAGCGCCGGATGGTCGCCGCATCCTCGGTCGCCGAGACGATGATGACGGGGATGTCCGTATATTGAGCGCGAAGGAACATGAGGCCCGAGAAGCCGCGCACGCCCGGCATGGTGAGATCGAGCAGGATGAGATCGGTCTCGGCGCCGTTTCCGAGCTGCTCCTGAAGCCCTTCGAGGGAGCCGGCCTCGAGAATGTCGAGACGGTCGAAACTGCTCGCCAGCGCCTGCGCCAGCGCGTCCCGGAACAGGGGATGATCGTCGACGATGATGATGCGATAACCCGACATGAGCCTGGTCCAGCGGTCCCGCCCGCTGCTCCTTATCCTTGACAGTCGCGCTTGCCTCGCCCGACAGGCCCTTGCCGCCGAGACGAGGCCCCCACACTTGCCGCCGCGAATCCGCTCACCATGAGAAACTAGCGCATTGCGAACGACTTGGCTAATGTCCGAGCGTGGGCTCCAAGGTCAAGGGTTAATTCGGATGGCCCTGGAGTCCATCGCCGGCAGCGCATGCGGGCATCGGGGCGTCCGGCCCTCGGGGCGGGGAGACATCGAAGAGCCCCGCCGCGGG
>JALUTE010000032.1 GCA_027058255.1 Methyloligella sp.
GGCCGACCACATGCGCGCCTTCCTGGAGGGCGGTGCGGGCGCGCGATTGCGGCCTCGACGTCATCTATCAGGGCATTCGTCTGACGCCGACCGAGATCGCCCGCACCGCCCTCCAGGAAGGCGCGCATGTGGTCGGCCTGTCGATCCTCTCGGGCAGCCACATCGCTCTTGCGCGCGCGGTCCTCGACGAGATGCGGCACCTCGGCCTCGAGGACGTGCCCGTGGTGGTCGGCGGCATCATTCCGTCCGAGGATGCCGAGCGGCTGCGCGCCGACGGCATCGCCGCCGTCTACACGCCCAAGGATTTCCGCCTCACCGAGATCGTCGCCGACATCGCCCGCCTCGCCGCGCGGGCAGCCCCCGCGCCGGCCGAGGCCTGACATCTGCCAGACGACCGGCGGGACGCCGCATGCGCGGATCAGGCGCGAGCCAGGTCGCGAATATGCGAGGCGGCAACGGCGAGGCGCGAGAGGGTGAGGGCGCCGCTCTCCAGAACCTCCGAGATGCTCTCGCGGGTGCGCGCGATATGGGCGGCATCGGCCGTGAGCCAGGCCTCGAAGCGCGCATCGGGATCACCCGAGGGCGGGCCTTCCCGGGCGATATGGCGGGTGAGCGCGCGCTCGGCGGCCGCGATGGCCGCGAGAATGCTGTTGATGGCGAGGCGGTCGAAATAATCGGTGACCGCCAGCCCCTCGGCCGCCTCCTTGAGCGCATCGAGGCGGAAAAGGTCCGCGACGCGGCAATGGATGCGCGCGATCTCCACCACCTTGCGCCCGAGGCCATCGGCAACGAGGGTGATGTCGGGCGCGGCGGAGAGAAACTCCAGCGCCGCCATCTCGCTCGCGAGCCGCATGGGAACGCCCCGCTCGCGATAGGCGGCGACCGCCTCGGCGCGCCGCGCGCTCTGGGCGGGGGTGAGCAGGTCATCGAGCGCCTCGGCCATGGCCTTCACCCCCTTGCGATAGGCGGCGATCGTGCGTGAGAGCCCGGCGGAGAAATCCCCGTGACGCAGGAACCATGCGGTGGCGAAACGCAGGAGGTCCTGCACCTCGAGATAGAGATCGAGCTGCACCGCGCCGGCGATCCTGTTGTCCAGGGCGTCGATCCGTCGCCACAGCCGGGAAAGGCCGAAGATGCTCTCCGCCGCCACGAAGGCGGAGGCGATCTCGGCGGGGCCGTGCCCCGTCTCCTCTTCGAGCCGCACGCCCATGGTGGCCCCGCCCCGATTGACGATGGCATTGGTGAGCTCGGTGGCGATGATCTCCCGGCGCAGCCGGTGCTCGGCGATCTCCTTGGCGAAGCGTTTGCGCAGCGTCTCCGGAAAATAGCCGGTGAGCCGCCGGGCGAGATAGGGATCGTCCGGCACGTCGGTGTCCATGAGGGTCTGGAAGAGGGCGATCTTGGAATGGCCGAGCAGAACCGCGAGCTCGGGCCGCGTGAGGGGACGCGACGCCTTGATCCGCTCGGCAATGTCCGCATCGCTCGGCAGGCTCTCCAGGTCCCGGTCGAGCAGCCCGCGCGCTTCCAGATCGCGCATCAGCCGCTGATGAAAGCCCATATCCACCAGGCTGCGCCGCTCGGCGAGGGAGATGGCGAGCGTCTGCAGATAGGTGTTGCGCAGGCAGGCGCCCGCCACCTCCTCGGTCATGCTGGCGAGCAGGGCCGCGCGCTCCGCGCGGGGCAGATGCCCGGCCCGGATGGCCGCGTCCACGGCGATCTTGATATTGACCTCGAGATCGGAGGAGTTGACGCCGGCGGAATTGTCGATGAAGTCGGTATTGAGCCGCCCGCCCGCCTCGGCGAAGGCGATCCGGGCCCGCTGGGTCATGGCGAGATTGGCGCCTTCCCCCACCACCTTGACCCGCAGCTCGCCCGCGGTCACCCGCAAGGGATCGTTCGCCCGGTCGCCCACCAGCTCGTTCGGCTCGTCATGGGCCCGCACATAGGTGCCGATGCCGCCGAACCACAGGAGATCGGCCTCGGCCTTGAGCAGGGCGCGGATGAGCACGTTCGGCGGCACCCGGGCCGCCTGGAGCCCGGTCATGGCGCGGATCTCGTCAGTGACCGCGATGGACTTGGCCTTGCGCGAGAAGACGCCGCCGCCCTTGCTGATGAGGTTCCGCGCATAGTCCTGCCAGCTCGAGCGGGGCAGCGCGAACAGGCGCTTGCGCTCGGCCCAGCTCGCCTCCGGGTCGGGATCGGGGTCGATGAAGATGTCCCGATGGTCGAAGGCGGCGATCAGCTTGAAGGTGCGCGAGAGCAGCATGCCGTTGCCGAACACGTCCCCCGACATGTCGCCGACGCCGATGACCCGGATCGGCGTCTTGAGGATGTCGATGTCCATTTCCCGGAAATGGCGCTTGACCGCCTCGAAGGCGCCGCGGGCGGTGATGCCCATCTTCTTGTGGTCATAGCCCTCGGAGCCTCCGGAGGCGAAGGCATCGCCGAGCCAGAAGCCGTGCGCCTTGGCGATGGCGTTGGCGGTGTCGGAGAAGGTGGCGGTGCCCTTGTCCGCCGCAACCACCAGATAGGGATCGTCCCCGTCATGGCGGACGACACCCTCGGGCGGGACGATGCGCCCCTCCATGATGTTGTCGGTGAGGTCGAGCAGGGTGGAGACGAAGAGCTTGTAGGCGGCGATGCCGGCGGCCATGATGGCCTCGCGCCCGCCCTCGCGCGGCATGCGCTTGGCAACGAAACCGCCCTTGGCCCCGGCGGGCACGATCACCGCGTTCTTGACCTGCTGCGCCTTGGCAAGGCCCAGCACCTCCGTGCGGTAGTCCTGCACCCGGTCGGACCAGCGGATGCCGCCACGCGCCACCGGCCCGCCGCGCAGATGCACGCCCTCGACCACGGGCGAATAGACGAAGATCTCGGCGAAGGGACGCGGCTCGGGCAGGCCCTCCACCTTGGCGCTGTCCAGCTTGAAGGCGATGGTCTCGCCCGCCCGCCCGCCGGCCCGCTGCTGGTAGAAATTGGTTCGCACCGTGCTCGTCACCAGATTGGTGAAATGGCGCAGAATGCGGTCCTCGTCGAGGCTCGGAATGTCTCCGAGCGCCGTCTCGATCCGGCCCCGAACGCGCGCCTCGGCCGCCTCGCGTTCGCTGTCCGGCCTGACCGGGTCGAAGCGAATGCGGAAAAGCTCCGCAATGTCGGCGGTGATGGCGCTGTGGCGCACCAGCGTGTCGGCAAGGTAGCTCTGGCCATAGGGGGTGCGAATCTGCCGCAAATAGGCGCCATAGGCCCGCATCATGGCCGCCTCGCGCCAATCGAGGCCGGCCTTCATCACCAGCATGTTGTAAGGATCGCTCTCGGCCTCGCCGCGCCAGACCGCGAGATAGGTGGCTTCCAGCCGGGCATCATGGGCCTCGAGGTCGACGGCGGCCCCGTCCCGGGTCTCCAGCACCATGTCGTGCAGCACAACGGGCCGGCGCCCCTGCTCGAAGGTGGGCTTGAGCCGGTAGCTGCGCTCGTCGATGACGGAGAAGCCGAGATTCTCCAGCACCGGCACCCGCTCGCTCAGCCGGATCGGCCGATCGAACTGATAGAGCGCAGCGCGCACGCGCGCCTCGCCCGCCTGCGGGTCGCGATAGAAGTCGATGGCGACGGGGTGCTCGTCCGAGAGCCGCTCGATACGCGTGATATCCTCCAGCGCCCGCTCGGGCGGGAAGGTCTCCTGATAGCCGGCCGAGAACGCCGTCAGATATTTCTCGATCAGCCGCCGGACCTCGCGCGGGCGTCTGCGGGCGGCGCGCAGGCGCGCGGCGAGCCGGTCCTCCCAGGTGCGCACGATCTCGCCGATCTCCGCCTCGAGCCAGGCCTGTTCGAGCCGCGGCGTCTCGCCCTCGTAGCGCGCGACGATGAACTGGATGCGCACCAGCGGCTCCTGGGAGGAGAAGAAGGGGTAGAACGCGACGATGCGGCCCTGATAGGCCTCGGCCAGGAAGGCGCCGATGCGCTCGCGAATCTCGGTCGCATAGCGGTCCCGCGGCACATAGACCAGCAGCGAGACGAAGCGGTCGAACTCGTCGACGCGGGCGAAGACGCGCACGCGCGGTCTCAGCTCCAGATCGACGATCCCCGCCGCCCATTCGCGAAGCTGCTCGACGCCAATCTGGAAAAGCTCGTCGCGCGGAAAGGTCTCCAGCACGTTGAGCAGCACCTTCGCCGAATGGCTCTCCGGCGGGTAGCCCGAGCGCCGGATCACCGTCTCCACCTTGTGGCGCAGGAAGGGGATCTCGCGGGCCGATTCGGTATAGGCCTCGGAGGCGAACAGCCCGACAATGCGCAGCTCGCCGGCGATGCCGCCGTCGGATCGGTAAATCTTGACGCCCACATAGTCCATATGCGCGCGCCGGTGCACATGAGAGACCACATTCGCCTTGGTGACAATCAGGGGCGCGGGGGCGAAGAAGAACTGGCGCACCTCGGCGGTCATGTGCACCATGTCGGTTCCCCGGCGAAGCACATGCAACTCGGGATTGCGCAGGAGCCCAAGCCCCGTCTCTGGCCGCGGCAGGAGGTCGCTCGCCTCGCCCTCGCCGGTGAGGGCGTATTCGCGCATGCCGAGAAAGATGAAATGCCCCTCGGCGAGCCATTTGAGGAACTGGATGGACTCGGCGAGATCGGCCACCGGCACCGGAGGTGGGGCATCGGTATAGCCGGCAATGGCCTCATCGAGCCGCGCCAGCATGGGCTTCCAGTCCGTCACCACGCGGCGCACATCGTGCAGGATGCTCGAGAGGGCCTCCTCGACGGTCCGCTCGATCTCGGCCGGCTCCGCCTCGGGCTCAGGCGAGACGAGGATGCAGATATAGCTCTCCTGGGTCCCGTCGTCCCAATTGCGGTCGCCGGGCCCGAGGATCGCCTTCAGCCGCCCGCGCGGCGTGCGCTCGGTCTTGAACACGGGATGCAGCACGAGGGCGACTTGGAGGCCGCGCGCATGGATCTCGCCCACCACCGAGTCGACCAGGAACGGCATGTCGTCGTTCAGAACCTCGATGCGGAGCACCTGCCGGTGCCCCGCGGCGCCGCTCTCCCGTGCTCCCGGCATGGCCATCCGCATGCGGCTGGCGGCGACCTTGTGGCCATGGGCGGGTTTCTCGGCGATGGCGGCGAAGGCGTCGGTTGCGAGCCTTGCGAGGTCGTCCGGATCGTAGCCGCGGAGCGCCCCGGCATCGGGCCCGGCGAGCAGGAGCTCGGCAAAGCGCAGCAGGCTCCCATCCTGTCCGCGCCCCCGCAGGAGCGCGAGGGCGCGCCGATGGGGCGCGTCGCTCATGGCCTCGCCCGGCTCGTCCGCCATGTCGCCGGCCTGTGTCATGGGTGCCTCTTTCGCCTTCCGAGCCCGATGCCTTCCCGCATCCTGTCGTGGATCGCTTCTCGGTCCTGTATCCCGCTCCCCCTACCAATGCGACATTGACCCCTCGGCCCGGGTTTGACAATGCACAAGCGCGCGGGGTCTGCAAAGGCAACGAGCCAGCCAAGGAGGATCGACAGATGACCGACGACATCAGGGACAGGGTGACGGCGCTCGATCTCGGCCCGGACGCGCCGCGCGATGATTGGCTCACCGCCTATTTCGCCAAATGCGATGAAAAGCTGGGCTTCGTGCCGAATGTCCTCAGGGCCTATGCCTTCGATGCGGTGAAGCTCAGGGCCTTCATCGACATGGCGGACGATCTGATGCTCGGCGAGAGCGGGCTCACCAAGCTCGAGCGCGAGATGATCGCGGTCGCCGTGAGCGCGGTCAACCATTGCCACTATTGCCTGACCGCCCATGGCGCGGCGGTGCGCTTTCGCTCCAGGGACCCCGAGCTTGGCGAGATGATCGCCCAGAACTACCGGGTGGCCGATCTCGAGCCGCGCCAGAAGGCGATGCTGGACTTCGCGGTCAAGCTCACGGAGCACCCGGACAAGATGGAGGAGGCGGACCGCGAGGCCTTGCGCGAGGTGGGCTTTTCCGACCGGGACATCTGGGACATCGCCGCCATTGCCGGATTCTTCAACATGACCAACCGCCTGGCGGCGGCGACCGACATGCGCCCCAATCGCGAATATCACTTCATGATGCGCGAGCGACCCGAGGCGTGAGCGCGCCCGGTGCGGGCCGGGCTCCGCCGCGCCGCTTTGGCAGCAGTCCCCTCGGGCGGCTGCTAATCCCTTGAATAGACAGAATTTTATTTTGCCTTCCGCCGGTCTCGTATATCATGGGCTATGCCGCAGCGCCAACAGGGCGCCTGCGGCGAGAGTGAGACAGACCGATGATCGGGAGATGCCCATGATCGACCGGGATTTCAGGAAGCAGCTCAAGGGATACAGCCTCACCACGGCCGAGATCCTCTACCGGATGCCCGACCACCCCAGCCTGATCCAGTCCTTCATCTGGCAGGAGTATGACATGCATCCGCGCTTTCCGCGGCTCCTGAAGTTTCTCGAGTTCTGGTCCCGCAATCTGGATGGTGCGCTCTATCAGGTGCGGGTGGCGCATCGCAAGCTCATCCGGCCGGCCGAGCTGCGCCTCGTGGACGGCGAGTTCCGATTGAACTGAGGACGGCTCCGTCTGCGCCGGCGCCCGGCCGAGGGGCCGGCCATTTGCCGTCACATGCGCGCCCCACCCCCCGGGCGG
>JALUTE010000033.1 GCA_027058255.1 Methyloligella sp.
AGCCTGCCGTGGGGTAGAGAATCGCATCGGGACGGGCCTCGAACACCGCTCTCCACCCCTCCAACTGCCGCGCTGCGATTTCGGCGCCGCAATCGGCAGGGTTGTCGGTGTGATTGTGCACGATGGCGGCACCGGCACCGATACAAGCGAGCGCATCGGCCGCGATCTCGCGCGGCGACAGCGGGACGTTGGGATTCTGCTCCTTACTGGTCACGCCGTTGATCGCTGCTTCGATGATGACGGGATCCATGACTCGACACCTCCGCGGCACCGATTCACAGTGAGACCGGGTAGTCAAGCAGCCCGTTTCCCGCCCGCGGCAGGGAGATCAGTTGTTCGGCCGCCGTTGATCTGGAAAGCTCTCACCCATGAAGCACGATGTGCCCGGCATTCACTATGAGAACGTATCTCGGTTCTTCCGCGACAACGTCCCCGGCTGGTTGCCCGGGCTTGAGGTGGCTCTGGCCTGGGTCACGGTGGTCTTCTGCCTGGTTCGTGGCTTCTTCACCGTGCGCGAGGCGCTGCCCCTCTTCGTTGCAAACGGGCCCGCCAGACCTCTGGGCCGTTCGTGGGAAGCGAGCTCGTAGCTTCCGCGCACCTTACGACGACGCAAAGCGGGTAGGCCTGGCAGGTGGGATCGGGCCAGTGGCTTGAATTCGTTTGATTCTTGGGCCCGGAATAACTAAATTGAACCTGTGCGCGATCAGTTGCCCCACCTGAGGTGCTGAATGCGAATGCGTGACATCACGCTGGGCCAGTACGCCTATCGTGAGTCGTTCATCCACCGGCTCGATCCGCGAACCAAAATGGTGGCGTCGCTGGCGCTGCTCATTGGCCTGATGGCGACGAGAAGCTGGATCGGCCTCGGCTGTTTCGCAGTGCTCTGGCTCGTGGCCGTGTGGCTGTCGAAGCTGGGTTACAGCCTGGCGCTGCGTAACCTCCGCCCCTTTGCCTGGCTTGTCTTGCTAACGTTTCTGGCTCAGGCGTTCTTCGCCAGTGGCCGGATTGTGGCAGTCGTGCCCGTGCTGGGTCTACGAATCACGCAGGAAGGCCTGCAGCTCGGAGCCCTCTACGCTGCGCGGCTGGCTCTGCTGATCGTCTTCGCGGCGCTTCTGACGTTGACTACCGCTCCGATGGAACTGGCCGACGGGCTGGAAAAGCTGCTCCGGCCTTTGAGGTGGTTTCGCATCCCCACCCACGATCTGGTGATGATGATGTCTCTTTCCCTGCGATTCGTGCCGACGCTGGTGGGCGAGGCGGAGCGAATCCGTAACGCTCAGCTCTCGCGGGGCGCGCGCCTTTCCGGCAGCATCCGCGAGCGGGTGCGGGCGATTGTACCGCTCGTCGTCCCGCTATTCCTCTCGGCTTTCCGCCGCGCAGACGAACTGGCCATGGCAATGGATGCCCGGTGCTACCACGGTGGGGACGGTCGCACGTCGTTTAGAAGGCTGACGTTCGGGGTCGGCGACTACGCCACTCTGGGCACCGTTGGCCTGTGTCTCTTCATCGCCCTGGCGTGAGTGCCGTTTCTCCGTCGTGCAGCGAGGAGGTGTTGCAGAGGCAATCGTCCGATGGGAAGTGAGGGCACGGTACGTACCATTCGTCTGGTGCTGGAATACGATGGGACGGATTTTCTCGGCTGGCAGATTCAGAAGCGGGGTCGAACCGTACAGGGGGAGCTGGAACGCGTCCTGGCGCAGATGCTCAAGCGCCCAGTGCGGGTGGTCGGTGCTGGACGTACCGATACTGGCGTGCACGCGCTGGGGCAGGTAGCGCACTTCCGCACGGAGCACCGCATCCCGCTCCGCGGCCTGAAAAAAGGTCTGAATGCGCTCCTGCCGCCCGACATCATCGTGCTGGAGGCTGAGGAGGCCGGGCCGGATTTTCACGCGCGCTTCAGTGCCACCGGGCGCGTCTACCGCTACGTAATCGCACGGCGGCGACGCGCGGTGGGCAGGCAGTACGCCTACTGCTGGGAAGGGCCTCTGGACG
>JALUTE010000034.1:0-1062 GCA_027058255.1 Methyloligella sp.
CATCGACATTCTCGAGCAGCATTTGCGGCTCCTGCGCGACGGCCAGCCCATCCTGAAGCCCGTCTACGATCATGAACGCGGCACGCTGGGGCGGCCGGAATATGTGGCGCCGCGGGACTACATCATCGCCGAGGGGCTGCTCGGCTATGCCACGCGGGCCATGCGGGACTGCTTCGATGTCAAGATCTTCCTCGACCCGGAGGAGGAGTTGCGGGTGCGCTGGAAGATCCACCGCGACACCACGCGGCGCGGCTATACCCGCGAGGAGGTGCTCGCCTCCCTGGAGAAACGCAAGGAGGACTCCATCCGCTTCATTCGCCCTCAGCGCACCTTCGCCGATATCGTGATCCGGTTCCAGCGCCCGCCCGCTGCCGTCGCTCAGGGCGCGGGCACGACGCCCGCGGGAGAGGACCAGCATCTCGACATGCGCCAGATCCTGCGCCCGACGCTGCCGCATCCCGATTTCGCGCCCATCGTCAAGGCGGTCGGCGACAGCTATGTGGCGCTGGAGCTCACGCGCGATGCCGGCAAGCCGGTGGACGTGCTGGAGATCGACGGCGCCATCACGGACCGGCGCGCCGAACGGGTGGAGGAATATCTCTGGAACCTGATCCCGGAGGCATCGCATCTGAGGGAGAATGTGGGCCGCTTCGACGGCAGCGAGGGGCAGGCCATGAGCCATCCGCTGGCGCTGACCCAACTTCTGGTGGCCTATCACATGGTCAAGGCCGCATTGGGGGAGCACGCCATCTGACGCGCCGCGCGCCCGGACGGCGCCGCCACCGGCATGGCGCGGCGTGCGCATGGGGCCGAGCCCCGGAACATTGAGCACGAACAGACTGGATTTCGACCTTTTCAGGAGAAGACACATGGACCACGCGCTTGCTGAGCAGAACACCTCCACCGGGGCGGTCGGCCACCGCGACATGGCGAATGCCATCCGCGCGCTCGCCATGGATGCCGTTCAGAAGGCCAATTCCGGCCATCCGGGCATGCCCATGGGCATGCCCGGATGGCCGGAATTGGCCTTCTGAACGGCATCCATGGCGAGCGCGCGGATGG
>JALUTE010000034.1:1072-6599 GCA_027058255.1 Methyloligella sp.
CATGGGCATGGCGGACGTGGCGACCGTGCTCTTCACGCGCTTCCTGAAATATGATGCGGCCCATCCCGATTGGCCGGACCGCGACCGGTTCGTGCTCTCTGCCGGCCATGGCTCCATGCTGCTCTACGCCCTGCTCTACCTCACCGGCTATCCGGGCATGGACATCGAGAGCATCAAGAACTTCCGCCAGCTCGGCTCCAACACCGCCGGCCATCCGGAATATGGGCACACCATCGGTGTCGAGACCACCACCGGCCCGCTGGGGCAGGGCATCGCGACCGCCGTCGGCATGGCCATGGCCGAGCGCATGACCGCGGAGCGGCTCGGGAGCGACATCGCCGATCACCACACCTATGTGATCGCCGGCGATGGCTGCCTCATGGAGGGCATCAGCCATGAGGCCATCTCCATGGCGGGGCATCTGAAGCTCGGCAAGCTGATCGTCCTGTTCGATGACAATTCCATCTCCATCGACGGCTCGACCGATCTTGCTGTCTCCGACGACCAGCTCGCCCGGTTCAAGGCGTCGGGCTGGCACGTCGCAAGGGTGGACGGGCATGACCCGGATGCGGTCGCCGAGGCCATCGCTGCCGCCAAGGCCGAGACCGAGCGCCCCTCGCTCGTCGCCTGCGAGACCATCATCGGTTATGGTGCGCCCCACAAGCAGGGCACGGCCAAGACCCATGGCGAGCCGCTGGGCGAGGAGGAGATATCCGCCGCCCGCGAGACGCTGGGCTGGCGCTACGAGCCCTTCGTGATCCCGGACGACATTCTCGCCGCATGGCGCGGTGCCGGCGCGCGCGGGCGCGATGCCTATCAGGCCTGGGTCCAGGCGGCCGAGCGGCTGGATGCCAGGACGCGGGCCCGCCTCGGCGATCCCATCGACGAGGAGGTCAAGGCGGCCATCGCCGCCGCCGTGCGCAATGCCAAGGCCGACTTCTCCCGCGAGGGCGCTGCCCTTGCAACACGCAAATCCTCCCAGAAGGTGCTCGAGGCGCTCGTGCCCGTGGTTCCGGGGATCATTGGCGGCTCCGCCGATCTCACCGGCTCGAACGGGACCATCACGAGTCATCACAAGGCGGTGACGCCCACCGACTTCTCGGGCACCTACCTCCACTATGGAGTTCGCGAGCACGGCATGGCTGCGGCCATGAACGGGCTTGCTCTCCATGGTGGTTTTGTTCCCTATTCCGGCACCTTCATGGTGTTCTCCGACTATTGCCGCCCGGCGATCCGCCTCTCGTCGCTCATGAATCAGCGCGTCATCTATGTCATGACCCACGATTCCATCGGCCTTGGCGAGGACGGGCCGACGCACCAGCCGGTCGAGCATCTGGCGTCGCTGCGGGCGATGCCCAATCTCTACGTGTTCCGCCCGGCCGATTCGGTGGAGGTTGCGGAGTGCTGGGAGGCGGCCCTGAACGCGGCCGGCACCCCGTCCATCATGACGCTGACGCGCCAGAACGTGCCGGCGCTGAGGCATGAGCACACGGACGAGAATCTCTCCGCCAGGGGCGCCTATGTGCTGCGCGAGCCGGAGGGCGGGCGCGACGTGACCCTGCTCGCCACGGGCTCGGAGGTGGGCCTGGCGGTCGCCGCCGCCGAGGCGCTCGCGGGCGAGGGCATCAAGGCGGCTGTCGTCTCCATGCCCTGCTGGGAGCTGTTCGAGGCCCAGGACGAGGCCTATCGGGCCGCGGTGCTCGGCAGCGCGCCGCGCGTTGGCGTCGAGGCGGCCGTCTCGCTCGGATGGGACAAGTGGATCGGCCCCGATGGCGCCTTCGTCGGCATGCGCGGTTTCGGCGCCTCCGCGCCGGCGCCCGCGCTGTTCGAGCATTTCGGCATCACGGCAGACAAGGTCGCCGAGGCGGCCCGCGGGCTGGTCAAGAGCGCCTGATCCGGGGCGCCTGATCGGGAGCCCGAAGGGCAGCGCGGCAAAGGCAACGCACGAAGCATCAATCAAGCAACGGAATGACAGAGGGGATATCCATGGGCAAGACACGTGTCGCCATCAACGGATTTGGACGGATCGGGCGCCTTGTGCTGCGCTCCTATCTGGAGTCGGGGCGCGATGATCTCGAGTTCGTGGCCATCAACGACCTGGCCTCGGCCGAGATGAACGCGCATCTCCTGGCCTTCGACACGGTGCACGGGCGCTATAACGGCCCGATCGACGTGGTGGATGGCCACATGCGGGCGGGCGGGCACAACATGCGGGTGTGCTCCGAGACGGAGCCGGAGAAGCTGCCCTGGGGCGAGCTCGGCGTCGACATCGTCATGGAGTGCACCGGCCGCTTCACCAGCCGGGAGGCCGCCGCACGCCATCTGGCCGGCGGCGCCAAGCGGGTGCTCGTCTCGGCTCCCTGCAAGGAGGCGGACATCACGGTCGTCTATGGCGTCAATCACGACAAGCTCTCGGGCGCGCACCAAGTGGTCTCGAACGCCTCCTGCACGACCAATTGCCTCGCCCCCGTCGCCAAGGCCATCAACGATGCCATCGGCATCGAGCGCGGCTACATGACGACCATTCACTCCTACACCGGCGACCAGCGGACGGTGGACACCTTCCACAAGGACTTCTACCGGGCGCGTGCCGGCGCCATGAACCTCATTCCCACGACGACCGGCGCGGCCCGGGCCGTGGGCCTGGTGCTGCCGGAGCTCGCCGGCAAGCTCGACGGCGCGGCCATCCGCGTGCCCACACCCAATGTCTCGCTGGTGGACCTGACCTTCACCGCGCCGCGGCAGACGAGCGTCGAGGAGATCAACAACGTCATTCAGCAGGCAGCGGCCGGCCCCATGGCGGGCGTGCTCGCGGTCAATGACAAGCCTCTGGTCTCGACCGACTTCAACCACACCTCGGAAAGCTCGACCTTCGATCTCAAGAGCACCCAGGTCGTGGACGGCAATTTCTGCCGCGTCGTCTCCTGGTACGACAATGAGTGGGGCTTCTCCAACCGCATGAGCGACACGGCCGCCGCCATGGGCCGCCTCATCAACGGGGCGAGCTGACATGGCGGGGGGCGTTCTCGATCGGCTGAAGGGCATCGAAGGGGTCGATGTCGCGGGCAAGCGCGTGCTTGTGCGCGCCGACCTCAACGTGCCCATCGCCGATGGCACCGTCACCGATGCGACGCGCATCGAGCGCTTTCTGCCCACGGTGCGCGACCTCTCGGGGCGCGGGGCTCGGGTCGTGATCCTCAGCCATTTCGGGCGCCCCAAGGGCGAGCGCAAGCCCGAGCTCACGCTCGCACCTGTCGCCGACAAGCTTGCGGCCCTGCTCAAGCCCGAGGGCATCCGCGTCTTCTTCGCCGAGGACTGCATCGGCCCGGTGGCGCTCGCCGGCGTCGGCAGCCTGAGGAACGGCGACGTGGTGATGCTCGAGAACCTGCGCTTTCATGCCGGCGAGGAGAAGAACGATCCCGATTTCGCCAAGGCCCTCGCGGAGCTCGGCGACATCTATGTCAATGATGCCTTCTCCTGCGCCCACCGCGCCCATGCCTCGACGGAGGCGCTGGCCCATCTCCTGCCCGCCTATGCCGGCCCCTCGCTCATGGCCGAGCTCAAGGCGCTCGACATGGCGCTCGGCGATCCCGAGCGGCCCGTCGCGGCGGTGGTGGGCGGGGCCAAGGTCTCGACCAAGATCCCGGTGCTCACCAATCTGGTGAAGAAGTGCGATCTCCTGATCATCGGCGGCGGCATGGCCAACACCTTCCTGCACGCCCAGGGGATCTCCGTCGGCAAGTCGCTCTGCGAGCCGGATTTCGCCGACACGGTGCACGAGATCATGAAGAGCGCCGAGGCAAGCGGGTGCCGGATCGCGCTCCCTGTCGATGCCGTCGTCGCCTCCGAGTTCCGGGAAGGCGCGGTGATGGGCACTTATGACGTGCAAAACGTGCCCGAGGACGGCATGATCCTCGATGTGGGGCCGAAGACCGTGGAGGCGCTCGAGGCGGACGTCGCCAGGTGCAAGACGCTTCTCTGGAACGGGCCGCTCGGCGCCTTCGAGGTCACCCCGTTCGGCGAGGGCACCTTCGCCCTCGCACGCAAGGCGGCGGCGCTGGCCAAGGACGGCCGGCTGGTGACAGTGGCCGGCGGCGGCGATACGGTGGCGGCCCTCAATGCCGCGGGCGTGACTCAGGACTTCACCTATGTCTCCACCGCGGGAGGCGCGTTCTTGGAATGGCTCGAGGGGCGGGAGCTGCCGGGCGTCGCGGCCCTGGCCAGCGCCGGCTGAGAGCCCGGCCAGGGCCGAAAGCCATGCCGGCGCGAGAACGCGGCGGCGCGAGCAGGACCGAGGGGCCACGGAGAGACGCATTGGGACCCCCCGAGGGTATCGACGGATAGGGCATCAACGGACCATGAGGAAAGGGCAAGAGCAATGGCACTGATTACGATGAGGCAGCTCCTCGATCACGCCGCGGAGAACGACTATGGCGTGCCGGCCTTCAACATCAACAATATGGAGCAGGGTCTCGCGATCCTGGAGGCGGCGCATGAATGCGACGCGCCGGTGATCATCCAGGCAAGCCGGGGCGCGCGCTCCTACGCCAATGACATCATGCTCTCCAAGATGATCGAGGCGCTGGTGCTCATGTATCCGGACATTCCGATCTGCATGCATCAGGACCACGGCAACAACGCCGCCACCTGCCTTTCGGCCATCCAGCATGGCTTCACCTCGGTGATGATGGACGGCTCGCTGGAGGAGGATGCCAAGACGCCGGCCTCCTACGAGTACAACGTCGCCATCACCAAGAAGGTCTCGGAGCTCGCCCACATGGTCGGCGCCTCGGTGGAGGGCGAGCTCGGCTGCCTCGGCTCTCTCGAGACCGGCGAGGGCGACAAGGAGGACGGGCACGGCTTCGAGGGCAAGCTCGACAAGAAGATGCTGCTGACCGATCCGGACGAGGCCAGGGATTTCGTCTCCGAGACCAAGGTGGATGCCCTCGCGGTCGCCATCGGCACCTCGCACGGCGCCTACAAGTTCACCCGCCCGCCCACCGGCGACATTCTCGCCATGGACGTGATCGCGGCCATCCGCGAGCGCCTGCCCAACACCCATATCGTCATGCACGGCTCCTCCTCCGTGCCGCAGGAGCTGCAGGACATCTTCAACGAGTTCGGCGGCGAGATGCCCCAGACCTATGGCGTGCCGGTGGACGAGATCGTGCGCGGCATCAAGATGGGCGTGCGCAAGGTGAACATCGACACCGATCTGCGCATTGCCGCGACGGGGCAGATGCGCAAGGTGGCGACGCAGAACAGGTCGGAGTTCGACCCGCGCAAGTTCCTCAAGCCGGCGACAGAGGCGATGAAGCAGGTCTGCAAGGACCGCTTCGAGGCGTTCGGCACGGCCGGCCATGCCTCCAAGATCAAGCCCATCCCCATGTCGGAGATGGCCAAGCGCTATGCGGCGGGCGAGCTGGACCCGCAGGTTCCGGCCGCCATGGCCGCGCAATAGGACCCGCCGAGCGGGCCGTTGCCGCGGGGCGCCCCTCGGCAACGGCCCGCTCGGCGGGTCCTATTG
>JALUTE010000035.1 GCA_027058255.1 Methyloligella sp.
CGCCATATCCTCTACTGGCTCAACGACCGGGCGGACCTGTTCAACATAGCGATCCCCAAGGCCCTGTCCAAGGCGATCGGGAACATCTACTCAGGCGGCTATTCGCCGAGCGAGCTCGAGCGCGCCTATGCAGGCGCACGCGATACGGTGATCGCCAATCTGCGCCAGGCGGCGGAGGAAACCCCGCGCCCCGAGCCGCTCGCCTCCAATATCGAGCACCTGGTGCGCGCCCTGGACCTGCCCGAGGCGGCCTGGAAGATCACCGGGCTCGTTGCCTGCTACACCCGCTTCGAGCAGGTGCAATATCTGTGCGACTGCGTGACCGAGGCGGCCTCGCCCATGGCGCGTGCCGTGGCGCTGCTCGTGGGCGAGCCCACCCGCACCATCGAGCGGCTGATCTCTCCCACGGGCGAGCTCATTGGCTCGGGCCTCGTTCAGCTCGGCGAGGGTGACGAGGTGGCCGGGCCGGCGGGCCGGTTCTCGATCCCGTTCCGGATCAATGCCTGCCTGGACCGGACCTTTTCCAGCTTTTCCGAGATGCGCGACGCGCTTCTGGGCGAGCCGCTCGTCGCCAATATCGACGCCAGCGACTATGAGCACGTCGCCGCCGACCGCGACCTGATCGCGAGCGTGCTCTCGGGCGCGGCCAAGGCCGGGGCGAAAGGCGTCAACATCCTGCTCTACGGGCCGCCGGGCACGGGCAAGACGGAGCTGACCAAGGTCGGCGCCGAGACCGCGGGCCTCGTGCTGCATGGTGCCGGCGAGGAGGTGGCGCGCGAGGGCGAGTCCGACCGCTCGGAGCGTCTTGCCAATCTCGTCTTCTCCCTGCGCCTGCTCGCGGGCTCCAAGGGAACCGCGCTCCTGTTCGACGAGATGGAGGACGTTGCCTGGCAGCTCATCAAGCGCGGGGGCTCGAAGGTCTATCTCAACCGCCTGCTGGAGAGCAATCCGGTCCCGATTCTCTGGACCTCCAACAATATCGGCGAGATCGACCCGGCGCTGTTGCGCCGCATGACCCTGGCCATCGAGCTGCGCCTGCCGCCCGCCAACCAGCGCCGCCGGATCATCGACCGGCTGGCGCGGCGCATCGGCGTGTCGCTGTCGCAATCCGAAATCGAAACGCTCGCCCGGCGCCTCGATGCCTCGCCGGCCATTCTGGAGAACGCCCTGCGCGCAGCGCACTATTCCGGCGGCGGCGCGGCGGCAGTGGAGCGCGCCGCCCTCGGCATCGTCCGTGCCGTCTCCGGCATCGCCGCCCGCAAGCCCGGCGTCATCCCCGATTTCGACCCCGGTCTCGTTCGCGCCAATCTGGACCTTGCCAGGCTGACCGAGCAGCTCAGCCGGAGCGGCCGGCGCGCCTTCTCGCTTTGCCTGTCGGGCCCGCCTGGCACCGGCAAGTCCGCCTATGCGCGCCATCTCGCCCGCCGGCTCGGCCTCGAGGTGATGCACAAGCGCGCCTCGGACCTGTTGGGCGCCTTTGTGGGCGAGTCGGAAAAGCGCATCGCCGAAGCCTTCGAGGAGGCGCGCGATGCCGGCGCCTTCCTGGTGTTCGACGAGGCGGACTCGCTCCTGTTCGACCGACAGAATGCGGTCCGGTCCTGGGAGATCACGCAGGTCAATGAGATGCTGACCTGGATGGAGGAGCATCCCCTGCCCGTCTGCTTCACCACCAATCTGATGGACCGCATGGACAGCGCATCGCTGCGCCGTTTCACCTTTCACGTGCGCTTCGACTTTCTCGACCGGGCCGGCATCCGGCGGGCCTTCAAGGTGTTCTTCCAGATGGACGACGCGCCCGAGGCGGCCCTCATCCTCGCCAACCTCACCCCTGGCGATTTCGCCCAGGCCCGCAAACAGGCCGAGGTGCTCGGGGTCTCGTCCGACCGCGAGCGCGTCTGCGGCCTGCTCGAGCAGATCAGCCGGGGCAAGCCGGACAGTTTCGGCAGCATCGGCTTCGTGCACTGACGGGCGGGCCCTCCCGAACCGGGCATGTCAGCCCGGCATGAGAGGCCAGGGCGCGGCCTTCGCCCATGTCTCCTGGCTTGCGGCGAGCGCCAGATGGGGGCCGGCCCGGCTCGCGGCAAGCGCGGCATCCACGCCCGCCACGGCGCGCGCAAAGGCCTGGCGCTCGCCTGCCCCGTTCAGAAGGTGGCCGAGAAAGAGGGCCGCCATCATGTCGCCGGTGCCGTGCGGCGGGTCGGGCCGGCGGCGCACATCGGCCTTCACTGCGGCATTGCCGGAGACGAGCAGATTGGCAAGGTGCGTCTCTCCGGCCGGAACGGAGGTCGCGATCACGGTGCGCGGGCCAAGAGCGCGGGCCGCCCGTTCCGCCTCGCCCGCATCGCGCACGCTCTCACCCGTCAGCCAGGCAAGCTCGAAGCGGTTCGGCATGGCGATATCGGCGCGCGGAACCAGGCGCTCGCGGATCGCCCTCGCCGCCGCCGGGTCGATATAGACCCCCTTCGGGTCGTCTCCGAGGGTCGGGTCGGCGAGGTGCAGGACATCGGCGCGATGGCGCGCGAGCCGCTCGGCCGCGTCCAGGGCGAAGGCCACATGGCCCTCCCCCGGCAGATAGCCCGTCAGCAGGGCCTCCACCTCCCCCAGCCAGCCATTGGCCTCCAGCGCATCCAGCATGGCGGAGAGCATCGCCGGATCGCTGCGCGCACCCGCCCAGTGGGAATGGCCGGGATGGTTGGAGAGGTGAACCGTCGGCAGAACCCAGGCTTCGTGGCCGAGGCGCATGAGCACGAAGCGCGCCAGCGTGCCGCCGACGCCGCCGCACGCCACCTCGGACGAAATGACGAGGATCGAAGCCATCCACGCTCCCTTCCTGCCTCACTGATGCCGCCCCGCAGGCTCCGCGCCCGGCGCGCACAGCGACCTGGCCCGTCGCCGCCATCCTTCGCCCTATGACGAGTGGCGCCCGCATGCGGCCTGCATTAGCGTTTGCGCCGCCGACCCGTCCCCGCCAAGGCTCTACCCCTCGCGAGGGATGAGCACAAGCCAAGCAGCCGAGGAGCGATGCGATGGCCGATATCCGCCCCCGCCGCAGCGTGCTCTACATGCCGGGCTCGCATGCGCGCGCGCTGGAGAAGGCGAAGAGCCTGCCCGCCGACGCACTCATTCTCGATCTCGAGGATGCCGTCGCACCGGAGGCCAAGGAGGAAGCGCGCGCCCGTGTGTGCGCCGCCGTGGCCGAGGGCAGCTATGGCGGGCGTGAGGTGGTCATTCGCATCAACGGGATCGACACGCCCTGGGGCAAGGCCGATCTCGCCGAGGCGGCCGACGCCATGCCCGACGCCATCCTCGTGCCCAAGGTGAGCCGGGCGGAGGATATGCGGCGCATTGCGCGCATTCTCGATGATCGCGGCACGCCTGCGCGGGTGCGGCTCTGGGCCATGATGGAGACGCCGCTCGCCATGCTCGAGGCCGGCGCCATCGCAGCCACCGCCGCCGAGCCCGGGGGCCGGCTGGCCTGCCTCGTCATGGGCACCAACGATCTGGCGCGCGAGACCCGCGTCGCGTTCGGTGGCGAGCGCACGGGGCTCCTCGCATGGCTGTCCACCTGCGTGGCCGCCGCCCGCGCCTTTGGCCTGGATATCGTGGACGGGGTCTATAACGATTTCCGCGACGAAACGGGCTTCCTGCGCGAGGCCGAGCAGGGCCGCGCCCTCGGCATGGATGGCAAGACGCTCATTCACCCGGCCCAGATCGCGCCCTGCAATGCGGTCTTCTCCCCCACCGAGCAGGACATCGCATGGGCGGAAAAGGTGATCGCCGCCTTCACGAGGCCCGAGAATGCGGACAAGGGCGCGATCAGCCTGGACGGGCGCATGGTCGAGCGGCTGCATGCGGAGATGGCCGAGCGCACCCTCGCCATCCGCGACGCCATCGCCGCACGAGACGGGGACGCGCAGTGACGCGCGCCCGCCCCGCATCTGGCGCCCGTGCGCCGCGCTCGGCTCAGGGCAGCATGATGCCGCGAATGGTGAAGTAGAAGAACGCAGCCATGAAGCCCGTTGCCGGCACGGTGATAACCCAGGCCGCCGCAATCCGGTAGACCAGCGAGCGGCGCACGAGCTCCTCCTTGTAGGCCTTGCGCAGGCTCTTGCGCTCCTTCTTCTTCAGGCCCCGGCGCTTGGACTTCTTCTTGAGCGCCTTCAGCATCTTGCCCTTCTCCGCCAGGGTCGCCGCCTCGAACTCGGCGAGGAATGCGGCCACGATCTCCGGGTCCTTGCCCTCGTGGTGGTGCTTGATCTCCTCGATCATCTGGCCGTAATTGACCGCGAGATACTCGCGCAGGAAACCGACGCCGAACACGCCGCCCACCGCAATGTGCGTGGAGCTCACGGGAAGGCCCAGATGGGTGGCGATGATGACCGTGATCGCCGCCGCAAGGGCGATGCAGAAGGCGCGGATCTTGTCGAGCTCGGTGATCTCGGAGCCCACCGCGCGGATCAGCTTGGGCCCGTAGAGCATCAGCCCCACAGCAATGCCGAGGGCGCCCACCATCATCACCCAGAGCGGTATGGCCGCCTTCTTGGCGATATGGCCGCTGGTCAGCGCGTCGTTGATGGCGGCGAGGGGGCCGACCGCATTGGCGACATCGTTCGCGCCATGGGCGAAGGAGAGCATGGCCGCCGCAACGATGAGAGGGAAGGTGAAGAGCGAGTCGATGCTCTGGCGCTCATTGGCCAGGTGTCGCGCAGCGCGCGCGATGATCGGCTTGACGATGAGATAGACCGCAATGGCGGCGCCGAGGCCCATGGCCAGCGCCAGGGCGAGCTCGACCTTCCAGATCTTCTTCACGCCCTTGATCAGGAGATAGGTGGTGAGTGCCCAGGCGAGCACGGCGATGAGCACGGGCACCATCCGCCGGCCGGCGGCGATCATGTCCTTCTGATAGATGACCGTGCGCTTGATGAAATAGAGGAAGCCAGCCGCGATCAACCCCCCCATGAGCGGGGAGATGACCCAGCTCGCGGCGATCTTGCCCATGGTCACCCAGTTGGCGACGGACAGGCCGCCCGCCGCAATGCCCGCACCCAGAACCCCGCCGACGATGGAATGGGTGGTGGAGACCGGCGCGCCCATGGCGGTTGCCAGGTTGAGCCAGAGCGCCGCTGCGAGAAGCGCCGCCAGCATGAGCCACACGAAGGTGTCGACGTCCCGGATGAGCGCGGGGTCGATGATGCCCTTCTTGACCGTGCCGACCACGTCGCCACCGGCGATGAGCGCGCCGGAGGCCTCGAACAGAGCGGCGAGCGCCACCGCCGCCCCGAGCGTCAAGGCGCCGGACCCCACCGACGGGCCCACATTGTTGGCGACGTCATTGGCGCCGATATTCATCGCCATGTAGCCGCCGACGACCGCGGCGACCAGGAGCAGGACATTGCTGCCGCTCGCCGTCTCGATTTCCCCCATGAAGGCGATGATGAGAAGAATGAAGATGCCCGCCGCCCCGAGGCGGAGCAGCTCCCCCGCCTTGTCGTTCATTGCGCGCGAAAACTGCTTGCCGATGGATTGGACTGCCATTGAACTCCTCCTGGCTTCGCCCTCGGCTCGGCAAAGCGGAGGGCTGCCCCATGCGGGAGACCCATTCTCCCGCCTCACGTCTCTTTTCCTTGTGTCTCCGCGCGCCTTCTCGGCTGCCCAGCCCTCACCGTCAACCCCCAACCGCCCAACCTTGATGTCGCAGAGCGATGATTGACGGGGCGGCGATGCCCGCCGGCCACAGCCATTGTCCGACGCATGGAGGGCCATCGAGGAAGGCGAGAAAAACAAAAGGCGGACCGCAAGCCGGCAAGGCCTGCAATCCGCCTCAGGGCCATCCCGCCCCGCTCGGGCGCCCAACGCCCTCTTCGACAATCCGGCACGCCCGCCACCCGGCGCCGCTTCCGGGTGGCGCGCGCATTCACGCCGCGGTCAGGCGCTGATGGCGCGACGCTCCGGCTCCCGCTCGCGCCGGCGCGGCGCGACGGGCTGGAACGCCACCCGCGCGTGATATTCGCAATAGGGCAGGCCGGGGAGCTTCTTGCGCCCGCAGAAGTGGAAATCCTCGTCCTGCGGATCGCCGATGGGCCAACGGCAATCACACTCCTTGAGTGTCAGGAGCGTTGCCCGCTCGTCCGCCGGAATGACCAGCTCCTCGAAACGCGGCGCCGGCGCCGGACGGCGGGCCTCCAGCGGTGGCTGGAACGCCTTGACCGTCGCAGAGCCCGGAACGCGAAACGGCTTGCGTGCATTGCGTTGCGCCGGTCTCGCGCTGCGCTTGCGCGTGTGGATCGACTTGATCCTCGGTGTCGTCACGCGACCGGAAAGCCCGAGCCGATGGACCTTCCCGATCACCGCATTGCGCGTGACCCCGCCGAGGCGATTTGCGATCTGGCTGGCGCTCAGCCCTTCGGCCCATAGTTTTTTCAGGATCTCCACCCGTTCTTCTGTCCAGGCCATGAGGTTGTGCCTCCTCGTAAGAGTAGATACGAAAATACCCTCTCCGGCAGAGCGAAATCTCTGCCGGCCACAACTGGCTCGCAGGCGGATCGTCCAAGCCCCCGCTCGTCCGCACGCGCACCCGCAGCCTGA
>JALUTE010000036.1:0-684 GCA_027058255.1 Methyloligella sp.
ACGAGGGCCGGGC
Source organism: Methyloligella sp. (assembly GCA_027058255.1). GTDB lineage: Bacteria > Pseudomonadota > Alphaproteobacteria > Rhizobiales > JALUTE01 > JALUTE01. The sequence goes on from JALUTE010000036.1 coordinate 14, forward strand.
CGCACCGGCGAGCCATGTCGGCCCTGCCGGTGCGGCCCGGCCCTCGTTCGTCTCACGGGTCCCGTGACGGGCCCGCACCTCCTGCCTACTTCGCCGAGAAGGTGTTCTCCACCAGCGGCTTGGCGTCCATCTGCGGAACGTGACACTGGTTGCAGAAATAGCGCCGCGCGCTGATGTCCTTCAGCTTGGTTCCGTCAGCCGCGAGGAAATGGCTGTCGCCCACCTTGGGAGCCTTTTCCTTCTTGAAGTTCTCGGCGCTGTGGCAGCGCATGCAGGAATTGTCCTCGAGCGTGATGCGGTCCTTGTCGATGCTGTGTGGGATGGCGGGCGGTGCCGTCTTCCAGGCGCGCTTGAAGCCGCCCTCGAGAGTCTTGGGACGCTTCTTGTCGAACATCTGGGCACCGGCATCGATCGGCCGGTCGCCGCGCAAGGAGCGCACCTCCGCGTGGGCCGCCAGCCCCAGGGTGAGAGCGGCGATCAGGCTCGCCACAGTGATCCATGCAAATCTGTTCATCGCGTCCTCCATCTCTCAAGTCGCCGCTGCTCCCGGCCTGTGCGGGCCGCGAGCGGACACACCTTCAGCCCCGGCAGGGGGCGAGGGGCGTGTCCCGTGTCCCTCTCCGCCGCGCCCTGCCGCATGCGGCAGGGCGCGGCGGAGAGGGACACGGGAC
>JALUTE010000036.1:694-6562 GCA_027058255.1 Methyloligella sp.
AGATCGAACAGGAACACGGCGAGGATCACCGCCCAGCCGGCCCCCATGCCGAAGATGAGTCCGCGATGGAGCAAGGAGACCGGATTGACCAGCTCCCAGGCGAGGCTGCCGGTGCCGAGCGCCAGGGCGAGCACCGCGCCGAGCATCCACAAGCGCGTCGCCCGCGAGATGTGCGCGGCGCCCTTGAGGCCGAGCCGGCGCCTCAGCCAATGCGCCGCATCGGTGACGATGTTCACCGGGCAGACCCAGGCGCAATAGACCCGCCCACCGACGACCAGATAGAATGCAAGAACGAGCATGGCGCCGAGGGCGGCCGTGCCGGCGACGGACCAGAAACCGGCGGCGAGAATCTGCAGGAAAAGCAGCGGATCGGTCATCGGCACGGTGCCGAAGGCGAGACTCGAGGACAGATTGCCTTCCAGCACCGGCACCATGTCGAAGCGGCGCGCGGCCCAGGGCGAGAGGATGAAAAGGGCGAGGATCGAGACCTGGCTCGCCCGGCGCAAGAGCAACCATTTGTGGGCGGCCCACCATCCCTTCTTGGCCACGGCCTCGCGGCCGAGCGCATGGATCGGCGTCCGGCTCATTTCGCCCTCCCCGGCTTGCCGATCCCTTCGAGCCCGCGATTGAGGGTGTCGAGAGGATTGCTGGAGAAGGGCGAGGGCGGTGCTGTCCGGGCCGGCTCCTTGCCCATGATCAGGCCGCGGCCCTCATGCTCGTAGCGCACGCCCTCCGGCAGGTTGTAGCGGTGCTTCGGATCGGGCGTGACGAGGCTGCCACCCGCCTTTCGTTTTTCCTCCCATCCGAGCTTGTAGTGGCGCCCCCGCCTGCCTTTGGCCAGATCGCGCGGCAGCACCTTGATGGTTGCCTCGGTCATGATGCAGGCCTTCTCGCACAGCCCGCAGCCCGTGCAGGCATCCGAGTGCACCACGGGAATGAACAGCGCATGCTTTCCCGAGCGCCGGTTGGGTTGATATTCCAGGGTGATCGCCTTGCCCCTCAGCGGGCAGACATTGAAGCAGATCTCGCAGCGCAACCCCTGGAAGGCGATGCACTCCTCCTGATCGACGAGCACCGCGAGCCCCATGCGCGCCTCGTTGATGTCGGTAAGGCCATGGTCCAGGGCGCCGGTGGGACAGGCGGGCACGCAGGGAATGTCCTCGCACATCTCGCAGGGGCCCGTTCGGGCGGTGAAATAGGGCGTGCCGGTGGCAATGTCCGAGCCGAGCTCCGCAAGCTTCAGGATGTCATAGGGGCAGGCGCGCACGCACAGCCCGCAGCGCGTGCAGGCCGCAAGGAAGTCCGTCTCGGGCAAGGCGCCGGGCGGACGGATCGCGCCTGCGGGCAGGCTCTTCCCCGACCGGGCGTGCACCCCGACCGCCAGAGCGAACAGGCCGACCCCCGCCACGGTCCTGGCCGTATCGGCGAGGAACCGGCGCCGGCTGACCTTGCGCGCACGGGGCAGATAGGCGTCGTGGCTGCTCTCACGGGCCATGGGTCTGGCCTCCCGATGCCTGCCCTCCGGAGCTGCGGGGCGGCCCGTCGCAGAAAAGGCCGCCCCGGCTCTGGGGAGGAGGCGCCCTCAGGCCTTCACGACCTTGCAGGCGCACTTCTTGTAATCCGTCTCCTTGGAGAGCGGATCGGTCTGGTCGAGCGTCAGCTTGTTCACGAGCCGGCTGGCGTCGAACCAGGGAACAAAGACGAGGCCCTTCGGCGGCCTGTTGCGCCCGCGGGTCTCCACGCGGGTCACGATCTCGCCGCGGCGGGTGATGATCTTGACCTTGGAGCCGTTGCGCAGCCTGCGCTTGCGCGCGTCCTTCGGGTGCATGAACAGAACCGCGTCCGGCACCGCCCGATAGAGCTCCGGCACCCGCCGGGTCATGGAGCCCGAATGCCAGTGCTCGAGCACTCGGCCGGTGCACAGCCAGAGATCATATTCGTCGTCCGGCGGCTCGGCGGGCGGCTCGTAGGGAGCGAAGATGATGTTCGCCTTGCCGTCCGGCTTGCCATAGAACTCCACGACGTCCTTGCCGCCCTTGACGTGCGGATCGTATCCGCCGCGGAAGCGCCAGAGCGTCTCCTTGCCGTCGATCACCGGCCAGCGCAGGCCGCGCGCCTTGTGATAGTCCTCGTAGGGCGCCATCTCGTGGCCCTTCTTCGGCCCCTCCCACTGGAAGCGGCGATACTCCTCGAAGAGCCCCTTCTGGACGTAGAAGCCGAAATAGTCCGACTCGTCATTGGCGTACGCGTTGCCGCGCTCGTCCATCAGCTTGCCGGCCCAGGGGAACTTGTCGACCTGCCCGTTCTTGTAGAGCACGTCGAACAGGGTCTTGCCGGCATAGTCCGGCTTCTGGGCGATGAGCTCGGCCGGCCAGACGTCCTCCACCTTGATGTATTTGGAGAACTCCATGACCTGCCACAGGTCCGAGCGCGCCTCGCCCGGGGCCTTCACCTGCTGGCGCCAGAACTGGGTGCGGCGCTCGGAATTGCCATAGGCGCCCTCCTTCTCCGCCCACATGGCGGTGGGAAGGATGAGATCGGCCGCCATGGCGCTCACGGTCGGATAGGGGTCCGAGACGGTGATGAAATTGTTCGGGTCGCGCCAGCCGGGCCAGCTCTCGTGGTTCATGTTGGCGGCCGCCTGCATGTTGTTGTTGCACATGACCCAGAAGCAATTCATCTTGCCGTCCTTAAGGGCCCGGTGCATGGCGACCGCGTGAATGAGGGTCTTGCCCATGGGCTTGCCGGAGATGTCCGTCTGGTCCTTGCCGTCCATCTTGCCATTGGCGCGCGGCACGGTGCCGGCCGGCAACTTCCATATTTTCTCCGCGAATTTGCAATGGGCGTCCTTCTTGGTCACCAGATCGGCAGGCAGGCGGTGGGTGAAGGTGCCGACCTCGCGCGCCGTGCCGCAGGCCGAGGGCTGGCCGGTGAGCGAGAAGGGCGAGTTGCCGGGCTCGGCGATCTTGCCCATGAGAAGGTGAATGTTGTAGACGAGGCCGTTCACCCACACGCCGCGCGTGTGCTGGTTGAAGCCCATGGTCCAGTAGGAGGCCACCTTCTTGTTCGGGTCCGCATAGACCTTGGCGAGCTTGAGAAGCTGCTCCTTTGGCACGCCGGAGAGCTCCGACACATAGTCGAGCGTGTATTTCGCCACCGACTTGGCATACTCCTCGAAACTGATCTTGGTCAGCTTGCCCTTGGCCCGGTTCTTGGCCGCCTTCTCGCGCGGATCATCGTCGCGCAGGCCATAGCCGATGTCCGTCGGCGTCTTGTTGAAGTGGACATGCTTTTCGATGAAGGCCTTGTTGTAGGCCTTGTTCTGGATGATGTAATTGGCGATGAAGTTGGCGATCGCGAGATCCGTTTGCGGCTTGAAGACGATGCCGTTGTCGGCAAGCTCGAAATTGCGGTTCCGGAACACCGAGAGGACATGCACCTCGCATCCGGGCTTGGTCAGCCGGGTGTTGGTGAGGCGGGACCAGAGAATGGGATGCATCTCCGCCATGTTCGAGCCCCAGAGCACGAAGGCGTCCGCCAGCTCCAGATCGTCATAGCACCCTGCCGGCTCGTCGATGCCGAAGGCCCGCATGAAGGCGCCGACCGCGCTCGCCATGCAGTGGCGGGCATTGGGCTCGAGGGAGTTGGAGCGAAAACCGGCCTTGATGAGCTTCTGGGCCGCATAGCCCTCCCAGATGGTCCATTGGCCGGAGCCGAACATGCCGACGCCTTTCGGGCCCTTGGCCTTGCGGGCGGCGACCCATTTCTCCGCCATGGTGCGGAAGGCCTCGTCCCAGCTTACCTCCTCGAACTGGCCGTTCTTGTCGAACTTGCCGTTCTTCTTGCGCATGAGGGGCTTGGTCAGGCGGTCCTTGCCATACATGACCTTGGCCAGGAAATAGCCCTTCACGCAGTTGAGGCCCCGATTGACGGGGGCGTCCGGGTCGCCCTGGCTCGCAACCACCCGGCCGTTCTTCACCCCGACCAGGATCGAGCAGCCGGTTCCGCAGAAGCGGCAGGGCACCTTGTCCCAGCGAATGTCCTTGTCCTCCTCGGCGGCGAGCGCCAGCTTGGCGCCGGGGACGCTCAGGCCCGCCGCGGCGGCGGTCGCGGCAACCGCGCTGGCCTTTATGAAATCACGCCGTGTCGCTTTCATGTGTCTTCTCCTGCAGGTTGACAGGGGGCATTTCGGCCGGACGGGCGGCGGCCTCTTCCGGCGCCACGTCGGGCTCCTCATTCAGGATCTCGAAATTCTGGTAGACGAGGGATGCCGAGAGCACGCCCGCGACATTGTGCATGCGCATGAGGGTCTCGCCGCCGTCGCCGCCCCGCTCCTCGATGGTGACAATGAGACGGCCGTCCTCGGTCTCGTGATGGATCTCGACGCCGTTCAGCGCCTCAAGGCCTTCCTTCACCGCCCCGAGGCGGGAGGGGTCGGCATGGATCAAGACACCGGAGATGCTCATCGCTTGCCCTCCTCCTTGAAATCCGGTGCGCCGCCATCGGCGCGCGCAACGAGGCTGATCGCCCCGACCGGGCAGACCGCGAGGCAGGCACCGCATCCGGTGCAGGCCGCCCTGTCGATGAGCGGCAGGGCGCGGCCGGCAGGCAAGAGGCGGAAACGGATGGCGTCCTCCTCGCAGCGCTCGGCGCAGTTGCGGCACACGGTCCCGGCCAGGGACAGGCAATGGGGGCGAAGCAGCGCGGTGCCTGTCCGACGCGCGCCCGCCTCATGGCCGAGCGCCCCGGTCGGGCAGACGCGCATGCAGGCATCGCACAGGGCCACATCCTTGCCCTCGGGCGCTGTCGGGCGGGCCGAGGCGGTGGGACAGGCGGCCTCGCCGAGGCGCAGCACCGGGCGGCGGTGGCGATCGAGCGCGATGGCGCTTCCGGGACAGGCCGTCGCGCAAGCCGCGCATCCGGTGCACAGGGCGCGCAGGCGATCCTCGGCGACGGCCCATGGGGGGCGTAAGGGAAGAGATCTCGGCGTCAGCCGGCCGCGCAGGAAATCGGCCCTGCTGATAGCGGTTGCCATGGCTTCCGCCTCCCTCTCCGACGGGGCCGCAGACCGGTCGAGCAACCGGCCGAACACCCGATCATCGCTCTCGCGATCAAGCTGTCAGAGGGCATCCTTTCGCCACTTGATCAAAGTCAATCGAATGCCGCGTCATATTCGCGCGCCCCTTTGGAGAATGGCGTTCCATAAACATTCGAGAAGATGGAAGGTTGTGCTCGCTCTGCGCGCCCGGCCCCTGCCAGCCCGGCCCGCAATCCGCCCTCTTCGTGCGCCATGATGGCCGAGTGCCATGACGCGCGCGGCGCCGTCCCGGCCATCTTGACCATGGGGGCCACTCTGGCACAGTGGGCGGCGCGATGACGGGCGGAGCTCGAACGAGAGGGAGAGACGAAATGGGGTTGCTGCGGACGGGAGGCGCGACCAGGGAAACGTCGAGCCGCGCCCGGGGGCTCGCGTGGAGGGGGACGGCGCTGCATGGCCGGTTCGCGGCGCTGGTCGTGGCTGGAGCGATGCTGGTCCAGACGCCCATGGCGAGCGCAGCGACGACGGGCTCGCGCCATTGCCGCAACACCATGCCCTTCGAGCGATGGCTCGGCGCATTCCTCAAGGAGGCCCGCGCGTCAGGCATCTCCGCGCGCACCATTCGGGCCGTCCGCCCCTATCTCACCTATAGCCGCCGCATCGTCGCCATCGACCGCCGCCAGCGCATTTTCGCCCTGAGCTTTCTCGAGTTCTCCCGAAAGCTCATTCCGAAATACCGCATCACGCGCGGGCGCAAGCTCATCAAGCGCTATGGCAAGGTGTTCGCCCGCATCCGGCGCGACTATGGCGTGCCGGATGCGGGCGAACAC
>JALUTE010000037.1 GCA_027058255.1 Methyloligella sp.
CGGGAGGACAGTGCGACAGCCTGCTCAGGCGGCGGGAAGCACGAGACGCGCGCGCAAGCCCCCGGCCGGCGCCTTCTCAAGCGCGAAAGCGCCGCGATAAAGCTCGGCGAGATCGGCGACGATGGACAGGCCCAGCCCCGAGCCCGGCTTGCTCTCGTCGAGCCTGAGGCCGCGCTTGAGGGCCGCGACGCGCTCCTCGGGCGAGAGGCCCGGCCCATCGTCGTCGACCAGCACCAGAAATTGCGGCTCCCCGCCCCGCGAGCGCTGCGACACCAGCGCAATGGTCAGCGAGACGCGTGTTCGTGCCCATTTGCAGGCATTGTCGAGGAGATTACCAAGCACCTCCTCCAGATCCTGGCGCTCGCCCTTGAAGCGGATGTTGCCCGGACATTCGAGCACGAGATCGAGGCCGCGCTCCTCGTGAATGCGACCGAGCGCGCGAATCATGGCCTCCGCTACGGGGCGCACCTCCGTCACCCCGCCGATGACGCCGATGCGCGCCCCCATCGCGGCCCGATCCAGATAGTAGTTGATCTGATCGCGCATGATCTGGGCCTGCTCCCTCACCTTGCTTGCGAAAGCGCCGCTCTTGCCGCGGGCCTCGTTGAAGATGACGGAGAGGGGGGTCTTCAGGGCGTGGGCCAAATTGCCCACATGGGTGCGCGCCCGCTCGACAATGTCGCGGTTGGAGGTCAGGAGAGCGTTGAGCTCGCTCTGCAGGGGGATGATCTCTTCGGGCAGATCGCCTTCGAGACGCTCGGCCTTGCCGGAGCGGATGTCCGCCAGCCCATGCTCGATCCGGCGCAGGGGACGCAGGGCGAACCGCACCTGGAAGACGCTTGCGAGCACGAGACCGATCCCCACCACGGCGAGCGCGGCAATGAGCAGGTTTCGGAAGTCCTCGACGGTCTGGTCGATCTCCTCGGCATTGCCGGCGACGACATAGGCGTAGCGCTTCGGCCGGGACTGGCCGCCGGCCCGATCCTCGCCGAAATGGACCACCTGCTCGATGATGCGCAGGCGCTGGCCACCCGGCCCCTGCATATAGCCCTGGCGCACCGTGCCCGCAGGGGCATGGGCGCCGAGATCGGCCGGCACGGCGAGCTCCCCGCCGGCGAGCGAGGCGGACCGGGCGCGCAGGCCCTCCCTCGCGCCCTTCTCGGTGATCTGCCAATACCAGCCCGAAAAGGCGGTGCGGAAGCTCGCATCGCCCACATCGGCCGGCGGGATAAAGCCGCCGTCGGGGCCGATGCTCTCGGCGATCAGCAATTTGAGAACGATGGTGAGGCGGTCGTCGAAGCTGCGCTCGAGGGCGGAGCGGAAGACGGAGTTGAGGAGAATGGCGACGGTGGGAAGCGCGATCAGCGTCCAGATGGCCGCCGATGCGATGAGGCGGAAGGCCAGAGAGTTGAACCGCCGGGTCAGGGACAATGCGGGCTACCCCGCATCGCCGCCGGCCGTCAGGCAATAGCCGAGGCCGCGCACGGTCTTGATCATCTGGGCCGGAATCTTCTTGCGAAGACGACCGATGAACACCTCGATGGTGTTGGAATCGCGATCGAAGTCCTGCTCGTAGAGATGCTCTACCAGCTCGGTGCGCGAGACCACCCGATCCTGATGATGCATGAGATAGGCGAGCAAGCGGTATTCGTGCGATGTGAGCTTGACCTGTACGCCGTCGAGCGTGACCTTCGCCATCTTGGTGTCGAGGCGCAGCGGCCCGCATTCGATCTCCGCGCTGGCGTGGCCCGTAGAGCGGCGCAGAAGCGCGCGGATACGGGCCAGAAGCTCCTCCATGTGGAAGGGCTTGGCGACATAGTCGTCCGCGCCCGCATCCATGCCGGCAACCTTCTCGCTCCAGCGGTCGCGCGCGGTCAGGATCAGCACCGGCATGTCCCGGCCGTCGCGCCGCCACTGCTCGAGGACGCTGATGCCGTCCATGCGCGGAAGGCCGAGATCGAGAATGGCA
>JALUTE010000038.1 GCA_027058255.1 Methyloligella sp.
CGGTGCAGACCCTCTGGGCCGGCGGCATCGAGGCGGCGCCCGGCACCGTCAGCCAGCTTCGCACCTGCACCCAGGCGCTCATCCGCCATGTGAAGGCCTCGGGCAGTGCGCTCCTTCTCGTCGGCCATGTCACCAAGGAGGGGCAGATCGCCGGGCCCAAGGTGATCGAGCACATGGTGGACACGGTGCTCTATTTCGAGGGCGACCGGGGCCACCCCTTTCGCATTCTGCGGGCGGTCAAGAACCGGTTCGGGCCAACGGACGAGATCGGCGTGTTCGAGATGCGCACCGATGGCCTGCGGGAGGTCTCCAACCCCTCCGAGCTCTTCCTCGGCGATCGGGAGCAGGCGAGCCCGGGCATGGCGGTGTTCGCGGGCATGGAGGGCACGCGGCCCATTTTGGTCGAGATCCAGGCCCTGGTGGCCGCCTCGACGCTTGGGACTCCGCGCCGGGCCGTGGTGGGGTGGGAGAGCAACCGGCTCTCCATGCTGCTGGCGGTGCTGGAGGCACGTTGCGGCGTCAATCTCGGTGCCTTCGACGTCTATCTCAACGTCGCCGGGGGCCTGCGCATCACCGAGCCCGCCGCCGATCTTGCCGCCGCGGCCGCGCTCGTCTCGTCCTTCGCGAGCAGGCCATTGCCGCCGGACACGGTCTATTTCGGCGAAATCAGCCTTTCGGGCGCGGTCAGGAGCACGAGCCACATGACATTGCGATTGAAAGAAGCGCAAAAACTTGGTTTTAAGGCGGCGACCATACCGGCGGCGGGAGAGCTGGACGGGGCGGCAGACGATCTCGACATCGAGCGGATCGGGCATCTCGAGACTTTGGCGCGCGGCTTGCTCGCAGGGGGGTGAGCCAGATTTGGCCGGATTCTCCGTGATCATTCATGATCATTGGAGTCCCTCACCCGGGGGGAAGGAATCGTGATAGAGAAGCCGCGTGGATCGCCTCCGGCCCCGTTCGGCGTAGAATGAGGACAATCACATGCTCGGTCCGCTGACCTATCTGGACGTCGCCTTGCTGGCCATTGCGCTCGTCTCCGGCCTGCTCGCCATGTATCGCGGGCTGACGCGCGAGGTGCTGTCGATACTCTCCTGGGCTCTGGCGGCCCTGGCGACGCTCTACGTTGTCCTCAATCACAAGGAGATCGCAGAGGATCTGGCCAAGCAGCTCTTCCAGTCCGTCACGCTGGCGCAGATTGTGGTGGCGTCGGTGACCTTCATCGTCACGCTGATCGTGGTGCACTTCCTCACCGTGCGATTCTCGGACCGGATCCTGGACAGCCGCATCGGCATGGTGGATCGGATCCTCGGATTTGCCTTCGGCGTGGTGCGCGGCTTTCTGCTGGTGGTGATCGCCTACCTCTTTTTCGAGTTCCTGGCCCAGGAGAAGACCCATCCCTCCTGGATCAAGGAGGCCCAGTCCCTGCCTTACATCAAGGCGACAGGCCGGGCGATCCGCTCTCTCCTGATCGACCTGGTGCCGGAGAATCTGGAGCTGCCGGGGCGGGGAGGAAGCGAGCAGGAGTCGCGCGCACCCCTGCCACCGCCCGGCACGGCCCGGTCTGCGCACAAGGCACTGGCGGGCCGGGCGGCGCGGGACTATCTTAAGATCAAGGTCGTGCGAGTCGGGCGCCGGTCCCTCGACGGGCATGGGGCCGTATCGCCGCGCGGATGACGCGGGCACAGGCAGCGGGTGATGCAGATGTCGGACAGCATGACGATCGGAAAGCCGGGCGATGCGGGGCGGGCGAGCGGCACATGCTGGCTCGATGTCGACGAGGACCGCCTGCATGAGGAGTGCGGCGTCTTCGGCATTTTCCAGCATGATGACGCCGCGGCGCTCACTGCGCTCGGCCTGCATGCGCTCCAGCACAGGGGCCAGGAGGCAGCCGGCATCGTCACCTTCGACGGCGAGCAGTTTCACCCCGAGCGCCGGCCCGGCCTCGTCGGCGACCATTTCACCCGCCAGTCGGTGATCGACCGGCTGAAGGGCCGCGCGGCCATCGGCCATGTGCGCTATTCCACCACGGGCGATACGGTGATGCGCAATGTGCAGCCGCTGTTTGCCGATCTCGATACCGGCGGTTTCGCCGTCTGCCACAACGGCAATCTGACCAATGCGCTGACGCTGAGAAAAAATCTCATTCGCGATGGGGCCATCTTCCAGTCCACCACCGACACCGAGGTGATCCTGCATCTGCTGTCGCGCTCGGAGCGCCGGCGCGGCATGGTCGAGCGCTTCATCGACGCACTCTTGCAGATCGAAGGCGCCTATGCGCTGGCGGCGCTCACCCACAACATGCTGATCGGCGCGCGCGACCCGGACGGCATTCGCCCGCTGGTGATCGGTCGGCTGGGCGATGCGTGGATTCTCGCCTCCGAGACCTGCGCTCTCGACATCGTCGGCGCCGAGTTCGTGCGCGAGGTGGAGAATGGCGAGGTGGTGGTCATTACCGATCGCGGGCTCGAGTCGCACCGGCTCTTTCCCAAACGTCCCGCGCGCCCCTGCATTTTCGAGTTCATCTATTTCGCCCGCCCCGATTCCATCGTCGGCGGGCGCAGCGTTTACGACGTGCGCAAGGCCATGGGCGCGGAGCTCGCCCGCGAGGCGCCCGCCGAGGCGGATGTGGTGGTGCCCATTCCCGACTCCGGCCTGCCCGCGGCCATCGGCTATTCGCAGGAATCCGGCATTCCCTTCGAGCTCGGCATCATCCGCAACCACTATGTGGGGCGCACCTTCATCGAGCCGGAGCAGAGGGTGCGCCGGCTCGGGGTCAAGCTCAAGCACTCGGCCAATATGGGGGCGATCAAGGGCAAGCGTGTCGTCCTCATCGACGACAGCGTGGTGCGGGGCACGACCTCCTTCAAGCTCGTCTCCATGGTCCGCGAGGCGGGCGCGCGGGAGGTGCATATGCGCATCGCCAGCCCGCCCATCCGCCATCCGGACTATTATGGCATCGACACGCCCAATGAGCGCGAGCTTCTTGCCGCCCGGCTCGACCTTGAGGGCATGCGCGCCTATATGGGCGCGGACAGCCTCGCCTTCCTGTCGGTGGATGGCATATACAGGTCCATGGGGCTCAAGGCGCGCGACCCGGCCGATCCCGCCTTCACGGACCATTGCTTCACGGGCGACTATCCGACGCGCCTTCGCGACCAGGAAGGCCCGCCGCTGGATCAGCAGCTCTCTCTGCTCGCGGATGTGGGCTGACGGCCAGCGGCCAGAATCGCATGCCGGAGGGGCGGGCGGGCCGGAGGGTCATTCAAAAAACCGTCAAGATTTGCGCCTAATTGTCGGTCCAGCGGTTCATGATCGCCACCTGATTCTCGGTGGCGGCAATTGACATTCTACTAGGCCCGGTGTTCATCGTCCGGGTCGTCTTATGCATGAGACAGGGGTTGCCTTGCGGAGATCACCGCGCCTCCCGTCTCTTCCACTCCCATTCTCAAGGAGGAAGACCTTGCGCAGGATCATGATCGCCCCCCTCGTGGCAGGCATGGCGCTGGCGGTCCTCGGCTCGGCGGCCGTGGCCAACCAGATCAATACGGGCGGGCGCACGGGCGCCTATTTCGGGACCTTCTGCCCGCCTCTCAAGGCGCTGCTCGACAAGGCGCAGTTCAAATATGACTGCGTCACATCCGCCGGGTCGCGGGAGAACATCAAGCGCGTCGTCGCCGAGCCCCGGCAGATCGGCTTCTCGCAGATGGATGTCTTCGCACTGGAGACCCAGGAGCTGGGCGACCCGAACCTCCTGGTCCCCATTCGCTCGGATATCGCCCGCGAATGCGTGTTCATGGTCACCCGCAACAAGGAGCTGGACAGCTTCGGGCGCATCGCGGCGCTGGCATCCAAGCTGCGCTTCATCCTGCCGCCGCGCGAGAGCGGCAGCGCAGGCACCTTCGCCTTCCTCCAGCAGGTGGACCCCGAGGGGCTCGGCCAGGCGGGCGATGTCAGCTTCGCGGCCAGCACGGACGAGGCCATCACCAAGGCGCTGAGCGCCGATGACACGGTGGCACTGTTCGTGCAATTCCCCGATCCCGACAATGCCCGCTTCAAGGCGGTGGCCAAGGCCAAGGGCCTGTTCGTCTCCGTGATCGACCGGGCGATCCTGCGCCAGCAGGTGGCCGGCAAGAAGGTCTATTTCGCCGAGGAGACGGAGATTCCGAACGCCAAGGGCGGCAAGCTGATTACGGCCTGCACGCCAATGGTCGTGTTCACCGGCCATCCCGACCGGGTCGAGGCGGGCAACGCGCGCCAGGACCACAAGGACCTGATCCAGACGGTCCGGGATGCCAAGGCGGATGCGCTTCGCCCGAAGGTCTCGTGGTTCAAGCGGATCTGGAGCAAGACCCGCCAGCTCTCCTCCAAGGCGATCGACAAGGCGGTGGAGCTTTCCGAGAAGGCGCGCGAGAAGGCCAAGCCGCTTCTGGAGAAGGCCAAGGAGAAGGCCGAGCCCTATGTGGAGCGCGCGCGGGAAATGGGCGCCAAGGCCATGGAGAAGGCCGGCGAGGTCACCGAGCGGGCCAAGGAAGAGGCCAAGGAGATGCTCGAGGGTGCCAAGGAGCGCATGAACCAGTGATGCGGCCTGGGGCGGGCGGCCCCCGGGGCATTGCCCGCAGCTATTGCATCGACGCATACGAAACATACGCCTACGTCCCGTCATCACCCGGCTTGACCGGGTGATCCAGGGCAACAAACTCGGAGCTTGCCGCCCTGGATTGCCGCGTCATGCGCGGCAATGACGTGTATTTCGCGTTTGCGTCTCTGCACTATGCACCAGCCAGGCGATCGAAGGGGCGGCCCCGGGGCCGCCCCTTCTGCTTGCCGCTCCCGTGTCCGCCAGCTATGCAAGGCAAAGCGTATGGCTGCAATCCGGGGATGGACGACATGACGGACGATGACGCCGAGAGCGGAGGGGTGAAAGGCGGGCGGCTCGCCGGCCGGATTGCGCTGGTCACCGGGGCCTCGCGGGGCATCGGTCGGGCGGTGGCCGTGGCGTTTGCCCGCGAGGGCGCGCATGTGGTCGCCACCGCGCGCACCAAGGGGGGGCTCGAGGAGCTCGATGACGAGGTGCGGGCCGCGGGCGGCGAGGCGGCGACCCTGGTGCCGCTCGATCTCATGGATGGCGAGAAGGTAGACGGGCTCGGGCCGACGCTCTATCAGCGCTTCGGCCGGCTGGACATTCTCATCGCCAATGCGGGGGTTCTCGGGCCGCTCTCACCCCTGGGGCACATTCGCGACGAGGATTGGCGGATGGTGCTCGAGGTCAACCTCACCGCCAATTGGCGGCTCATCCGCACCCTCGAGCCGCTGCTCAAGCGCTCGGATGCGGGCCGGGCGGTGTTCGTCACCTCTGGCGCGGCGCACAATTGCAGCGCCTATTGGGGGCCCTATGCCGTCTCCAAGGCGGGGCTCGAGGCGCTGGTGAAGACCTGGGCGGCGGAGCTCGAGAGCACCCGCGTGCGCGCCAATCTCCTCAATCCCGGACCCGTGCGCACGGCGATGCGGGCCAAGGCCTTTCCCGGCGAGGACCCCGCACGGCTGCCCGCGCCGGAGGAGCTCGCCCCCCTCTTCATCGAGCTCTCCGAGCCCGCCTGCATGGCCAATGGCGCTCTTTTCACCTTCGGCCGCAAGGAGCTCGTCGCCAGGTGATGGATGGCTCCGCGCGCGGGCGCAGCCGTCCGCCCGGTGGCGGTTGCGGGGAGCCGTTGTCCGGTCACAAACCCCTTGCGGGCCGGGGTTTGCGGGCCCCGGCCCCAGTGTTCATGCCGGCTTTGGCGTCGCGCACCGCGGCCGGCCTGAACCTTCCGGTCGGGTTGACAAACCCCGCCCGGCCGAGCGCGATGACGTGGGGGGAAAGGCTCAGGCCGCGAATGCGGGTTGCGGGGGATCAATCCACCTTGGCGGGTGCGGGCGCGTCGGTGCCCGCCTGCGCGCCATCCCGCACATAGCCCGTCACGGAGGTGACGGCGTCGCGCGGAAGGCCGGCAATGTTGCTCATGGTCCGGATGCCCTGGGTGCGCAGGGCGCACAGAACCTGTTGCGCCGTGTCGCGATTGAGGCCGCGCTGGCGAACGAGATCGACGATCTGGCCGGCGAAGCTCGGCATCAGGCTCGAGGCGATGTCCTCGCTCGCCCGCGTCTGGGGTGCAGGCGAAGGCGCCGGCTCGCGCGTGCCGGAAAACAGACTCGTGACGCGGGTGCCGATGCCCGTCACCACGCTCCACACGCCCTCGGCCATGGGGCGCACGGGGCTCACAGGCCAGCCCGAGGCGCGCGACACCTCGCCATCGGATGTCAACGCTTGCCAGCTCGCGCGCAAGTCGCTGTCTCGCCACATCAGATAGACGTCGCGCTCGCTCAGCGTGGTCACGATCATTGCGAGGGAAAGCCCCCCGGCCAGCACGGCCGGGACGATCCAGTTTCTCATGTCGGGAGTGCCCCCTGGAATTGCGTCTTGTCGTTCGATCGTCGCGAATCGGCAAACCCCTTGCCGAGCGCGCCCTCTATGGCGATCCGCTTGCGGCGGAAATGTGACATTTCGTCGAGTATCCC
>JALUTE010000039.1 GCA_027058255.1 Methyloligella sp.
GGGCATGGGGTGCCCCATGAGCAAGGCGAAACCCATGCCGCTTTCGCGGATCCGCAACTTCTCCATCATCGCCCATATCGACCATGGCAAGTCGACGCTGGCCGACCGCCTCATCCAGCATTGCGGCGGGCTTTCCGAGCGGGAGATGCGCGAGCAGGTGCTCGATTCCATGGAGCTCGAACGCGAGCGCGGCATCACCATCAAGGCCCAGACCGTGCGCCTCGACTACACCGCACGCGACGGCGAGACCTACGAGCTCAACCTCATCGACACGCCGGGCCATGTGGATTTCGCCTATGAGGTGAACCGCTCGCTCGCCGCCTGCGAGGGCTCGCTGCTCGTCGTCGATGCGAGCCAGGGGGTGGAGGCGCAGACGCTGGCCAATGTCTATCAGGCGCTCGAGAACGATCACGAGATCATTCCCGTTCTCAACAAGATCGACCTGCCGGCGGCCGAGCCCGAGCGCGTCAAGGCCCAGATCGAGGACGTGATCGGCCTCGATGCCTCGGATGCGCTCGAGGTCTCTGCCAAGACGGGCGAGGGCATCGAGGCGGTTCTCGAGGCCATCGTCACGCGTCTTCCCGCGCCGAAAGGGGACCCCGACGCGCCGCTCAAGGCCCTTCTCGTCGATAGCTGGTACGACGCCTATCTGGGCGTGGTGGTGCTCGTGCGGGTCATCGACGGCACCTTGCGCAAGGGCCAGCGGGTCGCGCTCATGTCCACCGGCGCGAGCCACCTCGTCGACCGTGTCGGCATCTTTCGCCCGCGCCAGGAGGAGACGGGGCTTCTGGGGCCCGGCGAGATCGGCTTTTTCACCGCCGCCATCAAGCGGGTCGCCGACACCCGTGTGGGCGACACGGTGACGGATGAGAAGGACCCCTGCGCCGAGCCCCTGCCCGGCTTCCAGCCCGCTCAGCCGGTGGTCTTCTGCGGCCTCTTCCCCGTGGATTCGGCGGATTTCGAGGATCTGCGCGAGGCGATGGCCAAGCTCGCCCTGAACGATGCGAGCTTCACGCACGAGATGGAGACCTCGGCGGCGCTCGGCTTCGGGTTCCGCTGCGGCTTTCTGGGGCTTTTGCATCTCGAGATCGTGCGCGAGCGCCTCGAGCGCGAGTTCGCCATCGACCTCATCACCACCGCGCCGAGCGTCATCTACAAGGTGCACCTGACGGACGGCTCGGTCATCGAGCTGCACAACCCCGCCGACATGCCGGAGCCCGTCAAGATCGACCATATCGAGGAGCCCTGGATCAAGGCGACCATCCTGGTGCCGGACGACTATCTCGGCGCGGTCCTCAAGCTCTGCGAGGACCGGCGCGGGCGCCAGCGCGACCTCACCTATGCCGGCACGCGCGCCATGGTGGTCTATGATCTGCCGCTCAATGAGGTGGTGTTCGACTTCTACGACCGTCTGAAATCGGTGAGTCGCGGCTATGCCTCCTTCGACTATCAGCTCACGGGCTATGAGACGGGCGACCTCGTCAAGATGAGCATACTGGTGAATGGCGAGCCGGTGGACGCGCTCTCGGTCATCGTCCATCGCGACCGAGCCCAGGCGCGCGGCCGCGCCATGTGCGAGCGCCTCAAGGACCTCATCCCCCGCCATCTCTTCAAGATCCCGATCCAGGCGGCCATCGGCGGCAAGATCATTGCGCGCGAGACCATCGGCGCGCTCAGAAAGGACGTCACAGCCAAGTGTTATGGCGGCGACGTGACGCGCAAGCGCAAGCTCCTCGAGAAGCAGAAGGCCGGCAAGAAGCGCATGCGCCAGTTCGGCAAGGTGGAGATCCCCCAGGAGGCGTTCATCCAGGCCCTGAAGATGGACGGCGATTGAGGGGCGGTCTTGCGGCCGGTCGGGGTTTTTCAACCCCGACCGGAACGGTCATGCCAGCCTCTCGGCGACCCCGCCAGCTCTGGCATGATCAGTAGGGGCGGGGTTGCAAACCCCGCCCCTACTGAT
>JALUTE010000040.1 GCA_027058255.1 Methyloligella sp.
CTGATGACGGCCGCCGAGCGCCATGCGCTCGATGAGCGGCACGGCCCGGTGCTCCGGCCGGCCCTGGCGCTCGGCGGCCGTCATCAGCGCGCGCCAGATGCGCCCGAGGCCGGGAAAATCGCGCTTGGCGCAATGCTCGACGCGCGCATCCTCCGCAAAGCCGATGAAGAACATCTGCGCCGGCGAGAGCTGCTCGGCCGAGAGCGGGCGGTTCGTATAGACCAGATGCGCCGCCATGTGGCCGGCGGTGGCGCGATAGAGGTCGATGCCGGACACATCACCCACATTGTCCACCGCATCCGGCAGATGCATCACCCGCGCCTCGAGATAGGGGCGGAAGCCCGCGTGATCTGCGGCCGTGGGACGCAGGAAGAAGTCGCGGCCCCACAGGGCCCGGAGGTAGAAATTGAGCTTGCGCTGGCTGTCCACGAACAGCGTGCCGCGGCGCTCCTTGCGCAGCACGGCGCGGCTGTCCTCGCTCTCGAGACCGAAATAGGCCGTCTGTCCGGGAAAATCGCGCCGATAGGCGTCGGCGCCGAAATCCACCCAGCGCCTGAGGCCCGACAGGGTGAGCTTGGCCAGAAGCTCGTCGATCACGGTCAGCATGGGCCTGAGGCCACGCGGGGCGCGGGCGGCGAGACGGTGAATGAGGGCGAGATAGCCGCGCACCAGCTCCGGATCGCCCAGGCGCCTGGCGGCGGTCGGCAGGCTTGCGAATAGCAGGGCGATCACCTGGCCCGAGGTCATGGAGGCGAGCTGCATGGCGGCGGTGGTGCACTCGCGAATGATGTCCTCGCCCACCTCCTTGGCCACCAGCGGCATGTTCTCGAGATAGGACGTGACGATATCCGCGCCCCGGCCGAGCTCGCACAGGCCCCGCGCGCCTTTCATGTAGTCGTCCAGGGCCTGCGGCGACATGATCCGCGCCGCCTCGTGAAAGGTGGCATCGAGCGTGTCCCGCAGCTCCGGCGCAACACGCTCCAGGCATTCGCGATAATCGTCCAGATTGATGGTCATGGCGCGGCAGTCTCCAACGGCAATCCACGATGGCGCTCCCCATGTCGAGGGCGCCGCATCCTATACGAAAGTATGCGTCTTGCACCAGTGGCTCATTGTCCGAGGTCGGCCCCGGGCCGCCTCGTGCCCGCGCCCGCCATGCGCGGTGCAGATTGTGCAGTGCTGATCCGGGATGGCGAGGTGACCCGGCGGGCGGCCTAGAAGCGGGCCTGCTGCTTGCGCACGGCGACCATCGTCTCGGAGACCGCCAGCGCCTGGCCCAGGGTCGTCACGCCCCGGCCTTCGAGCAGCGGGATCATGGCGACGAAAATACCGGCCGTCACCATGGCATCGCCGAGGGCCGAATGACGATGGGTGACGGGCACGCCGAAACGCTCGGCGGTGGCATCGAGCGAATGGTCCGGCGTGTGGTCGTGCAGAAAGGTGGAGAGCAGCAGCACATCGAGCACCGGGCGATCGAAGCGCACGCCCGTTTCCGCCTCGGCGAGCTCCAGGAATTTCATGTCGAAGGCCGCATTGTGGGCCACCAGAACGGACCGGCCGACGAACTCGTGGAACTGGGGCAGCACGACGCGCAGCGGCGGCTTGCCGCGAACCATCTCCTCGGTGATGCCGTGGAAGCGGATCGAGCGGGCCGGAATGTCGCGTTCGGGATCGACGAGCCGCTCGAAGGTCTCGCCCGAGAGAATGCGGCCATTGACCACGCGCACGGCCCCGATGGCAATGAGGCGATCGCCCTTGGAGGGCTCGAGGCCTGTGGTCTCCGTGTCGAACACCACGCAGCGCAGCTTGGCCAGCGGAACGTCGGTGAGCGCCCGGTCGGGCGGAATCTCGAACAGATCGAAATCATAGAACTCGGGGCGCGGCGGCAACGAGGCCGCAACAAGGGCCCGGGGCGGCTTCTCGGCATCGCCCAAGGCCGCCTGGTCGCGCATTTC
>JALUTE010000041.1 GCA_027058255.1 Methyloligella sp.
CCCCACGAGGGCCGGCCGGGGCGGGCGCACATGTGGACCGGCGCCGCGCCTCCCATGCCCATCGCCGCCCCGGCCGGCCCTCGTGGGGGCAGGCGAACGGGGGCGGGCGTTACGCCGGGCGAACGCAAACGCACTGCAACCGAGAACCAACGCGAGACCCGTTACGCGAGCGCCGAGCCGCCATGGGCGGCAAGGCTCGGGCGGGGGATGCCACCATCGCCAAACGCCCAAGGCGCGCCTGGCAACCGGACGCGGCGGGCCGTGCCCGCCCCTCGGCGCATCGCCATGACGCACGTGTCACGACAGACCCGCGCCACGACACAGAGGCTTACAGGCTGCGGCCGCGAGACCTCGGACGGCGGCCTTGTCACGATGGTGAGAGACGCCCTGGCAGCTGGCACCGCAAGGCGGTCAGCGAAGGGCGACATCCCCGCTAATTTCGCTCCGGACAGGGCCCGGAGCATGCCGCCCTTCGCTTGAGCCCAAGCTAGTGCGATTCGCCTCGCAAACCAAGTCTGGTGTGCGGGTGGAGCGATGGGCACAACATGTAGATGTCGTGTGGGTGTTCTGTGGAAAACCAGGGCCGTGCTGTGAGCCCGCAAGCGGCGCACCCGGCCGCGCGACGGCCCGGAGCCCGGCAAATGCGGCCCTTGCGCCAGTCTATGCGATTCCCACCGCCCGAGGTGGCTCGGATATGGACAAGAATGGGGCCGCGGTGCCATAAGACGGACGACGTGGCCGAAGGGCCACATCGGCGTCGCAAGACGCATGGGCGGCCGGGTTTCGGAGGCAGCAGGCCATGGGCATTCTTGCCGAGCTTTTCATCTGGTGGGACGGAAACACCATCGGCACGCGCCTTGCCACTTGGCGCAATGGCGTGTTTCGCGGCGAGGATGGGCTTGGCAATCGCTATTACGAGGCGCGCCGCGGGCTTGGCCCCGCCGGCAAGCCGCGCCGCTGGGTCATCTACAAGGACCGGGCAGAGGCGAGCCTGGTGCCGCCCGAATGGCATGGCTGGCTCCATTACACCGTCGACACGCTGCCGGAGGAGGAGGGCTATCGGCCCCGGGCCTGGGAGCGCCCGCACCGGCCCAACATGACCGGCACGCCCGCCGCCTGGCACCCGCCGGGCAGCATTGCGCGGGCCGGCGAGCATCGCGTGGGACGCACCTATTACGAGCCCTGGCGGCCTGGCGCAGCGAAGGCGTCCCGGTCGGACGATGGCTGAGGGGGCTCGCGAGGCATCTGCTGCGGTCGCAGCCGAGGATGCGCCGAATGCGTCGGCGCAGCTCCCGGACCGTCAGAGCTGGTCCGCCGAGGGCTATGGCCGGCACGCCCGTTTCGTCTCCGAGCTCGCCGATGTCATCGTGGCGTGGCTCTCGCCCCGGCCGGGCGAGCGGATTCTCGATCTCGGCTGCGGCGATGGCGTGCTGACGGCGCGGCTCGCCGCGCAGGGCGCGCAAATGGTGGGGGTCGACACCAGCGCCGACATGCTGGCCGCGGCGCGCGAGCGCGGACTGGATGTGCGGGCCATGGATGCGCGCGAACTCGCCTTCGAGGGCGAGTTCGACGCCGTCTTCTCCAATGCCGTTCTGCACTGGGTGCCCGAGGCCGGCCGGGTGGCCGAGGGCGTGTTCCGGGCCCTCAGGCCCGGCGGGCGCTTCGTCGCCGAGTTCGGCGGGCATGGCAATGTGGCGGCCATCGTGACGGCCATGCGCGCGGCGGCGCGAATCTTCGGGGGCGACGAGGCCCTGGCGAGCCCCTGGTTCTATCCCACCCCCGCCGCCTATGCGGCGATTCTGGAGGCGGCGGGCTTCGTGGTGCGCCGCACGGCGCTTGTGCCCCGCCCGACACCGCTGCCGACGGGCCTCGAGGGCTGGATCGCCACCTTCCGCAAGCCGTTTTTCGACCAGTTTCCCGAGGAGCGCCGTGGCGAGGTCATTGCGGAGGTGAC
>JALUTE010000042.1 GCA_027058255.1 Methyloligella sp.
CTTGGGGGCGATGGCGGGTGCAGACGGCAGGCAAGCGCATGCGAACACCCCCCCGGCCGAGGCTCCAGCTCCCGAAGGCTCCCCGGAGCCGGCGCCGGTGCCGACAGCCGCACAGGAAGAGGGCGAACCCGCCGGCGCCGACCTGCTTGCCACCGTCGGTCATGAGGTGCGCACGCCCCTCACCGCCATCATCGGCTTCGCCGAGGTGATGAAGGCGGAGCATCTCGGCCCCATCGGCAACAGCCGCTACAAGAGCTATGTGGCGGACATTCACGAGAGCGCCTGCCATGCCCTGAGCCTGGTGAACGATCTCCTGGATCTCGCCAAGATGCGGGCGGGCGCGCTGGAGCTCGAGCCCACCCGCGTCGATCTCAATGCCATCGCCCGCCAGTGCCTCGGCGCCGTGCGCCCGCTGGCGGACAAGAAGGGCATCGCCCTCGAGACCCGGCTCGCAGCAGGCCTGCCGGAGGTGGTCGCGGATTGGCGCTCCATGCGGCAGATCCTGCTCAACCTGCTCTCCAACGCCATCAAGTTCACCGAGCCGGGCGGCCGCGTTTACGCCCTCAGCGAGTTCCGCCCCGGCGGCCCCGTCGCCATCGCCATCGAGGACAGCGGCATCGGCATGACAGCCGATGAGATCACCGCGGCGCTCGAGCCCTTCCGCCAGCTCGCCGGCGCGCCGCGCGGGCGCGAGGGCCCCGGCCTGGGCCTGGCCATCGCCAAGGCCCTCACCCAGGCCAATGGCGCCGAGTTCCGCATGATCAGCGAGCCCGGCGAGGGGACCCGCGTCACGCTTCTTTTCCCGCCCGAGCGGGTCGCGCCCAGCCTCGGTGCGGGCGGCCAAGACGCGGCGAGCACACCGGCGGGCGGAACGGGGCGCGGGCACGCGCGCCGCTGAGGCCGGCCGGCGGCGCAGGGAAGCGCCGAACGCACCCGCCCGGCCCTGCAAGGCGTCCCGATCTGAAACGGGTCGCAGCAGACCATCAAGAGATTGCCGCAATTCCGTCACGCGGTGGCCGCGCTCTCTTGCCACAACCCGGCCTGGGGTTTCATGCAACTGGGTGAAGTCATGCGTACAAGAGTAGCCTTGTCGACGAAAACCGCTTTCCTTGCCGGCTTCGTGGGCGGTCTCGTTCTTTTTGCGGAAATCGCGCTCATGCGCTGGGCCGCCTTCTCTCTCACGGCCCAACTCGTCACCGGCATCCTCGTCATTGCCCTCCCGCTCCTCGGCCTGGTCATCTGGCTGCGCGGGCGCGAGCACGCCGCACCGCGACCGTCGGCTTCCATGTGGCACGAGCCCATGGCGCTCGCCACCGCGGGGCGCCCGCTCGCCCTGCCCGCGGCGGGGCGGATCGAGCCGCATCTGCGCAGCGAGCGGGCCCCCGGGCCGCGCCGGCACCGCGACGTGCCTCTGCGCGAGCTGCTCAAGCGTGCCGACGCCGCCATCTGAGCGGCGCGGGCGGTGGGCTCGCCGCGCCTTCGGCCGAAATGTCCAATGTGCAGCCCCGGCCCCGACACCGGAAATCGCCCGGCCCGCGCGCCGGATCCTGCGGCCATGGGACACCCCACGCGCGGCTGTGCGGGAACGGCCGCGGCGCCCGTTCCACCATTCGTTAACCCTTCACGAAATGGTCGCGACGCTGCCCATTTCTTGCCCCTCGGCGGCCCCCGACGCGCCGGGTTCCCATGCAAGAGAAGGAGCCGTGACAAGACCACCGGCACCGCGGCCTGCCGAGCCATGCCTCCGCCATCCGGGCGCCGCTCGCGAACCGAGGCATCCGGCCGAGTATCGCGTCCCGTCTCGATGAAGCCATTGCACCAGCCAGCAGGGATCAGGTCATGCGTCTGTCTGTTCTCGGTCTCCTTCTCGCCCTCGCCACCGGCCTGGTGGCAACGGCCAATGGCGCGCTCGACCCCGAGATCGCCGCACGGCTCGAAAGCGCCGTAAGCGGC
>JALUTE010000043.1 GCA_027058255.1 Methyloligella sp.
GACGAACGGCGCGAACGGCGCAGACGGAGCGCACGGGGGCAGTGGCGTCCGGATCGTCTGGCTCGAGGATTTGCGCAAGACCATCGGGCCTCTGGACAAGATCCGCGGCGTTCTGCGCGCCTCGCGCGCGGCAGCCTTCCACCGCCGTTTCGCCGTATCGCCGGACGATCCGGCGGTCGTTCTTTTCACCTCCGGCTCGGAGGGCGCGCCCAAGGGCGTCGTCCTCTCCCATGCCAATCTGATCGCCAATGCCTTTCAGATCGCCGCGCATGCCGGCCCCCATTTCACGCCCGCCGACATGGTGATGAACCCCCTCCCGATCTTCCATTCCTACGGGCTCACCGCCGGCACGCTTCTGGGGCTGTTTCGCGGCATGAAGGTGGTGCTCTATCCGAGCCCCCTCCATTACAAGGAGGTGCCGAAGCTGATTGCGGACACCAGGGCGACGATCCTCTTCGCCACGGACACCTTTCTCGCCGGCTATGCGCGCGCGGGCGATCCCAGGCAGTTTGCGAGCCTGCGTTTCGTCATCACCGGTGCCGAGCGCGTCAAGGATGCCACCCACGACACATGGGAGGGCTTCGGCGCCACCATCCTCGAAGGCTATGGCGCCACCGAATGCGCGCCGGTCATCAGTTGCAATATCCCAGAGGCCATGCGCCGCGGCTCGGTCGGCCCCCTGCTTCCCGGCATCGCGTGGCGCCTAGAGCCGGTGGAGGGCATCGCGGAGGGCGGCCGCCTGCTCGTCACCGGTCCCAATGTGATGAAAGGCTATCTGCATGCGGATGCCCCCGGCGTTCTGCAGCCGCTCGCCGATGGCTGGCACGACACGGGCGATATTGTCACGGTGGACGGGGAGGGCTTTGTCACCATCAAGGGGCGGGCCAAGCGCTTTGCCAAGATCGGCGGCGAGATGGTCTCCCTCGCTGCGGTGGAGACCATGATCTCGGACCTCTGGAGCGAGGCGAACAATGTCGTGCTCGCCCTTCCCGATGAGCGCAAGGGTGAGCGGCTCGTTCTTGTCACCGACAAGTGCGATGCCTGCCGGGACGCGCTGCGCAGCTTCGCCAGGACGCGGGGCTTTCCCGAGCTCTGGTTGCCGCGCGCCATCATGGTCGTCGAATCCATTCCCCTTTTCGGCACGGGCAAGGTGGACATCCCCTCGACCGAGGCGATGGTGATGAAGATGCACGCGCCCGGCGAGGGCGTGTGACCTTCATGTTGCGCGCCAAGGGAGAGGGATCGGCGGCTGGCGCCGTGGGCCTTTCGACTACTCGACCGGCGTGAGGCGCCAGCCGGCCTTGCGCAGGAGCGCCACCAGCCCCTCGCGGCCGGGCAGGTGCAGCGCGCCCACGGCAATGAAGGCGCCGCCTTTCTCGAGCAGCGGGCGGGCGCGTTTCGCCATGCGCCGGTTGCGGGCATCGACGAGGATTCTCTGGAAGGCGCGCATCTTCCGGGCGTCGAGCCCCGCCTTCTCGCCGAGCGCGATCGACAGCGGCAGCGCGGCGGCGATGCGACGCGCGAGATAGAGCTGCACCATGGTCTCCGTCATGTCGTCGATGCGCGCATAAAGGGCGAGCGAGGCGCGCAGCCAGGCGAGCTCCACATCGGGCGGAAGAGACGCCATGGTGGCGAACTGCTCGCGCGCGGTCTCGAGGCCCACGAGCGCCTTGCCCGCCCGTTTCGCCATGGCCTCCAGCCGGCCATCGAGCCGGTCGAGCCCCATGGCCTCGCGGGTCTGCTCGCACGGCGAGACCGACAGCATCATGGAGAGGAACCAGGGGCGCATGACCGTCATGGCCTCCGGTGGCATGCGAAAGCGCGAGACCATGACCCGGGCGAGGCGTTGCAGCTCGGCCCTGGAGAGATCGCGCTGAAGCGTGCTTCGCCCCGCGGGGGAGAGAAAAAGGTCCGTGAAGCTGTTGAACCTGCCGGAGCGCATGAGCTCGCCGAGCCCCACCACCTCGAGGGCGACGGTGCCCGCCGCCTCGAACGCCTGGCTGAACGCCTTCGAGAAGGCGTGCACCCGGGCATCGGTCATGTGGATGGTGCCGAACAGCCAGGAGGCGGGCCGCCCCTTGCCCTCGATCTTCCACAGCATGGCCTCGCCATGGGGCATGGCGGCAGCCTGGCGCATGATGCGGGCGTGCAGCGCGGGCGCCGTCTTGCGCATCTCGTCGAGAATGTTGCGGCCGCGACAGGTCGGCGGCTTTGCGGCAGGGGGGTGGGCTCGGGCCGCCTCGCCCGTGCCGCCGCGTGCGGCCGGCACCGCACCGGCGGGTGAGGCTGCATGCCCGATCCCGATGGCCAAAGCGATCAGAATGGCGCATGCGCCTGCGGCCGCGCGCCGGCGGTGCGCTGCGGTGGTTGTCCGTCTCATGGCGCGGTTCCTTCGCTGTCCTCGGGTGCCGCAGAGTGGGCCTCGTCGTCGCCTGCCGCGTGCCCGTCGGGGCCATGGGCGCGCGGATGGGCGGCCTCGAACACCTTCAGGAGGCGGGCGCGGTCCACCTCGGTGTAGACCTGCGTGGTGGAGAGGCTCGCATGGCCCAGAAGCTCCTGAATCTGCCTGAGGTCCGCGCCTGCGCCCAGCAGATGGGTGGCGAAGGAATGGCGCAGCGCATGCGGCGTTGCAGTGTCGGGCAGGCCCAGCGCGCCGCGCAGCCGCTGCATCAGAAGCTGCACGACCCGGGGGCTCAGCGGCCCGCCCCGGGCGCCGAGGAAGAGCGGATCTGCGGGCCCTTGCGGATAGGGGCAGAGCGCGAGATAGCGCCGCACCGCCTCCTGGCCGATGGGCAGGACCGGCACCAGGCGCTCGCGCCCCCCCTTGCCGCGGATACACAGCACATCGCGCAGGCCCGTGGGCGCCTCGGCGACGGTGAGGCCGAGCGCCTCGGATATCCGCAGGCCCGAGCCATAGAGCAGAATCAGAACGGCCGCATCCCGCGCCGCGATCCAGTCACGCTCGGCGAAGGGGTCGCCCGTCACGACGCTGCGGGCCTTCTCGACGGTCAGCGGGCGCGGGATGGCGCGCGGCGTCTTGGGCAGTGCCACGGACCGGATGGCCCGGTTGCGGGCGAGGGCCTCGGTCTCGAGATGGCGGAAGAAGGCCCTGAGCGCCGAGAGGGACCGGGCCAGGGAGCGGCTGGAGGCGCCGGCCCGACGGCGGTGGGCCATGTAGGCGCGGAAATCCTTGGGCGCGAGGGCGGCCAGATCGGCAAGGCCCGGCGCACGGGACAGGCGGGCCGAGAGAAAGGCGAGAAACTGGCGAAGGTCGCGGCCATAGGCCTCGAGCGTGTTGGCGGCAAGCCCGCGCTCGGCGGCCAGGTGGGCGAGCCAGCCGTCCACGGCGGCGCCGAGCGCCGGGGCCAGTTGCGGCCAGTTCCCTTTCCCCGTGCCAGAGCGGGGGCCTGCGGCCCCGGGCTTGCCCGCGATCGCCCCCTCGCCAATGTCCGCCAGTCTCGCGCTCATGCCGGTTCGCTTTCGATCCTCTCCGCACCCGGCCAGAGGGTCGGGCGAGGAGGGTTAACGAATCGTGAACGCCAGCAACATATCATGAACAGACGATCGGGCGCGCGCGCGCTCGGCAAGGTCGGTTCCGCTCCGCGCTCACTGCGCCACCACGGCCCGGTAGAGATGCCAGCTCGCATGGCCCAGCACCGGCACCGTGACCGCGAGGCCCATGAAGAAGGGCAGCGTTCCGATCACAAGCCCCGCGACGATGATGCCGGCCCAGAGCGCCATGGGGCCCGGATTGGCGAGCACGGCCCGCACCGAGGTTGTCACGGCAAGCGCAACGCCCACATTGCGATCGAGCATCAGGGGGAAGGCGACCACGGATATGACGAAAACAAACAGGGCGAACAGGAAGCCGACGCCGCAGCCGAGGAGAATGAGCCGAAGCCCTTCGCTCGTGCCGAGCACCTGGCCGAGGAACGCACCGATGGAGGCCGGCGCCGCGTTTGCGAAAATGCCTTCGTAAATCGCGTCGGCGACAGCGAGCCAGGCGACGAACACGGCGGTGAGCACGAGCCCGAGAAGAACGATGCTGCCGATGGACGGTGCGCGCAAGACGCCCAGCGCGTGGGCGAGGGTGGGCCGCTCGCCCTGCTCGCGCATGCGGCTCACATCGTAGAGCGCGATGGCCGCGAAGGGGCCGATCAGGGCAAAACCGGCGGTCAGCGGAAAGAGGAGCGGCAGAACGTCGTAGCCGAAGGCCAGCCGCGCGAGGACGAGTCCGACAACGGGGTAGATGAGGCCGAGAAACAGGACATGGGTCGGGAAAGCGAGGAAATCGTCGAGTCCCTTGGCCAGGGCCGCTCGAACATGCTCCGGTCCGATCTTCAGAACCTCGGGGCCTTCGATCGTGCCTTCGGCAATGGGAAGTGTGCTCTGCTCGGCCATGACGTTTCCTTCCTGATTTGCTCGGCGGGCCGCGCCTTGGTGTTCTCGTGTCGTTCGGCCCGCTTTTCTCGCCCCACGCCTCCTCTGACTTGCTCATCCCACCTTTTCGTAATGTAGCCCTTCCGGCCGGCAACACAAATGCACGCGTTCCTCTCGGCCGATCACAAGACCGAGAGGGGAATATGTGCGCCGCGGCATGCGAGCGGGACGTCGCCCGGCCGCCATGCGCTGTTCTCGATCAGACGCTCACAGAACCTGATGGCGGGCCCGGGCGCCGCGCTCGATGGCGGCGACGGTGAGCTTGTCGAGGCCGAGCCGGTCGCGCAGCATCTGCAGGAAGCGAAGCTCCTCCTGCTTGACGTCGAGATCGACCGCCGCGATCTCCACCGCCAATGCGTAAGCGGTTTCGTACAGCCGGTCGGGCAGGGCGCTCGCCACCTGGTCGAGCACGCGGTCGAGGCCGTCCTCGTCGGAGAGGACCTCGCCGCACGCCTCGGCGATGGGCACCAGCTCCTCGGGGTCGAAGTCTCGGAAAACCGGCAGATGGCTCACGATGGCGCCGATGCGGGCGATCTCCACATCGGTCATGTTGCGGTCGACGGCCGCCATGGTCACCATGACATAGACGAGGGCGGCGTGATGGCCGAGCCCGCCGGACGGCTTCTCGATGGTGGGCGCGTCGTTCATGGATGTCTCCTGGATGATCTTTGGGAGCGATCTCTGGGCACGATGGTTTGGGCCGCACCATCGGAAACCCGGTGCCCGTGGTCAAGCAAAAGCACGCGGTGTTTCGCGTTGCCGTCGCCAGCCACTCACCTCTCCGCGAACGTGCGAATGAGCACATGGGCGATGGCATAGGGGCCGGGGACGGTCAATCCCTCCGGGTGGCGTCCCTCGAGCATGGCGCGGGCCTCCTCGCGCGAGACCCAGCGGGCATCGGCGAGCTCGCTCTCCTCGATGGTGATGGCGTCCGTCTCCGCCTCGGCCTCGCAGCCGATCATGAGGGTGTGCGGGAAGGGCCAGGGCTGGCTCGCGCGATAGGTGACGGTGCCGACGCGCACGCCGGTCTCCTCCTGCACCTCGCGCCTCACCGCATCCTCGATGGCCTCGCCGGGCTCCAGATAGCCCGCGAGCGCCGAGTAGAAGCCCTCGGGGAAACGGTGCTCGCGACCCAGGAGGCAGCGCTCGCCCGAGGGGTCGCGCACCAGCATGATGACCACGGGGTCCATGCGCGGGAAGACCTCCGTTCCGCAGGCCCAGCAGCGCCGCCGCCAGCCGCCATCCTTGATGCGGGTGACGCCACCGCAATGGCCGCAGCACCGGCTGTTCACGTGCCAGTGGGCGAGCGCACGCGCCTCGCCGATGAGCGCCAGCTCGTCGCGCGCCATGCCCCCCTGCATGGCGAGGGTTCTCAGATCCACGAGCGGTTTGAGCACCTCCGGCCCGCCCGGCACCTGCCGTGCGCGGTGCTCGGTGATGGCGAGAGCGAAATGCGCCCGCTCCTCCTCATCGAGGCCGAGAAAATAGGCATCGTGCGCGTCGAGACCGAGCTCCACCATCTCCTGTTGCGCGAACCACCGGATGGCGGAGTGCGTGCGCTCGTCGTTGGAGACGATGGCGGGTTTGAGGGCGACGAGCAGCATGAAGCGCGTGCTGGGCGCGGCGAGGCGCGCCGCGAGCCAGTCCTGGTCCGAGCGCCTGGCGCTCATTCGGTCGAGCTGAAGCGCGGCTGAGAGTGTCGGCATGGGGCTGTCCTCCTCGGTGCGAGGAGAGCACAGGGTGCGGGTGCGTGCAATGCGACGGGCGGCCCCCGCAATTGGGAGGGCCGCCCGCCCTGTCGTTCACGCCCGTCTCGCGCCTATCGCAGTTGCGGGCTCGCAGGTTTTATGATGACGCGCGGGACCGTCTGCAACTTGGGCGTCGTCTTCTTGAGCACCGGCGGCTTGCACCGGCCGTTCACCCGCCGCCAGCCCTTGGGGCAAGGCTTGGGCTTCGGCCTGAGGATGACCGGCGGCTTGCACTGGCCGCGCACCCGGCGCCAGCCCCTGGGGCAAGGCTTGGGCTTCGGCCTGAGGATGACCGGCGGCTTGCACTGGCCGT
>JALUTE010000044.1 GCA_027058255.1 Methyloligella sp.
GATCGGCTCGGCGATGTGGAGGCCTTTCTCGCCGAGCATCTGCGCCGGGCGGTCGGCAAGGCCCGGGCGGTGCATGCCCTGGAGATCGACGGCGCATTGACGCCTGCAAGCGTCACGGCGCATTTCATGACCCTTCTGGAGGATGCGGGCCCCTACGGCGCGGGAAATCCGCAACCGCGTTTCGTCTTCCCGGCCCACCATGTGCGTTTCGCCAAGATCGTGGGCGAGGCGCATGTGCGCTGCCGAATCGAGGGCGGCGATGGCGCCCGCCTCGATGCCATCGCGTTCCGCTCGGTCGGCACGCCGCTCGGCGAGATGCTGCTCGCCACCAAGGGCATGCCGCTGCACCTTGCCGGCCATCTCCGGCGCGACAATTGGGGTGGGCGCGAGCGCATCGAGCTGATGATCGAGGATGCGGCGGACCCGCGCCGGCAGGGCTGATGGTCGGTGAGGCCCCATGCAGGGGCCGTGACGGGCGCCATGCGTAACGCTCATTTGATCGCCTGGCGCGGATGTGCCGCAGCCATGGGGCGCCCGTCGCCCTAGTCATGTCATGAAGACGCGCCAATATCCGTAGCTGTTGGCACGCCGCCCGGCCGCATGGGGATGTTCGAGTGACTCGGCGGTGGCGCTGTCCATGTGTTGTCATGCTTGATCGTGTCACATGCGTCGTGTCACAAGCGACGCTCTTCGCCCACAGGCAGGGATTGCTCGACCATGACCGCGGCTTGCCAGCTCTTCCCCAATTTCATCGTGCTCGCGCGTGAGCGCGCCGCCAGACGGCTGAGCGCCATGCTCTGGCCCATGGCCCTTGCCGGTCTCCTCCTTCTGGCGTCGGCCCAGGCCCAAGTGAGGGCGGACGACAGTTGGGTGAGCGAGATGGAGGCCTTTCAGTCCCTCGCCCACAGCGCGCCCACACGCAAGTTCCGCACCCGTGCCGAGCGCGAGGAAGCGCGCCGGCGTGCCAATGCGGCCCTCGATGCCGCCCTGCGTCCCACCATCCCCCTGCTCAGCCGAGAGAGCGAGGAGGCCCTGCAGGTGGCCATTCGGCGCTACCAGCGGATTACGGCGGCTGGCGGATGGCCGAAAATGCCCAAGGGCCGGCGCATCAAGCCGGGCGAGAGCGATGAGCGCGTGATCACCTTGCGCCGAAGGCTTCTTATCAGCGGCGATCTCAAGGGGCCGGTGCCGCGAAGCTGGACGCTGGACCGGCGCGTGGTCGAGGCGGTGAAGCGCTTCCAGATCCGGCACGGCATCGGTCCGACCGGCATGGTGGACCGGGCGACCATCGCGGCCCTCAACGTGCCGGCGGATGTGCGTCTCGCGCAGCTTCGGCTCAATCTTGCGCGCCTGCGCGCCTTCACCGAGAAGAAGCTCGGCCGCCGGCATGTGGTGGTGAACATCCCGGCCTTCGATCTCCAGGCCGTCGAGAATGGCGAGGTGGTGCTGCACAGCCGGGTGATCGTGGGGCGCAAGGAGCCGGGCCGTCAGACTCCGACTTTGAGCGCCAAGATCCGGGGGCTCAACTTCTACCCCTTCTGGCGGGTGCCCGACAGCATCGCCAATCGCGACCTCATTCCCCAGCTCATCAAGGATCCCTCCTATCTGGAGAAGGAGCGCATCCGCGTCATCCGGACCTGGGGCGGCGAGGAGATCGACCCCTCGACCATAAACTGGCGCACCGCACGGCCCTTCCCCTACAAGTTCCGCCAGGACCCGGGCAAGTTCAACGCCCTCGGCGTGGTGCGGATCGACATGCCCAACCATCACACGGTCTATCTGCACGACACGCCCATGAAATCCCTGTTCACGCGCTATTCGCGCGGCTACAGCGCAGGCTGCGTGCGCGTGCGCAAGGTGCTGGATCTCGCCGCCTGGCTGCTCAAGGAGCAGGACGGCTGGAACCGGGCCCGCATCGACAGCATCGTCGCCTCGGGCGTGAGCGAGA
>JALUTE010000045.1 GCA_027058255.1 Methyloligella sp.
CCAGAAAGTCCTTCTCGACCCCCTTGGCGGCGACGCCCGAGAGATCGCCCTTCACGTCGGCGCAGAAGACCGGCACGCCGTGGTTCGAGAACCCCTCGGCCAGGATCTGCAGCGAGACGGTCTTGCCCGTGCCGGTGGCCCCGGTGATCAGGCCATGCCGATTGGCAAGCTTGAGATCGAGATACTCCTTCTTGACGCTGGTGCCGATATAGACGGCGTTCTCTGCGCTGAGTTGTTCGCTCATGGCCTCCCCCGATGTCGACGCCCTCGCCGGGCTGACCGCCGCTCGACGCGCCCCTGCCCGGCTTGTCGGGGCGTGTGTTGCATGGCCAGACGCATTTTGCAATCGGGGGGCGGGGATATCTGGTCGGACCGCCGCGCGCCCCGTCAACACACAATAAATCCATGCCACGACCCAAGGACCGTCTTCCCGTTTGTGCCGGACCGGTTTAAAAGGTCCTCACGGACCATCTCTCGAAATGGTCGGCGACCATTTGCGTTGAGCGGTTGCCAACACCGCAGCAGCTCACCACTATGCGAAGGAATGAGAATCGTTGCATATCGTAGCGGTGCCGTGAGAAGGAACGGGCATGGAAGCGCTTATCACCACCATCGCCGAGAAGCTCTCGCTCGATGCGAGCACTGTGCGCAAGGCGGTCGGGACCATTTTGCAGGTCCTCGGCGAGAACGTGTCGGGCGATGCCGTCGACCGTCTGGTGGCGGCCAT
Source organism: Methyloligella sp. (assembly GCA_027058255.1). Classification (GTDB taxonomy): domain Bacteria; phylum Pseudomonadota; class Alphaproteobacteria; order Rhizobiales; family JALUTE01; genus JALUTE01. Next base: position 728 of record JALUTE010000045.1, read on the forward strand.
GCCGGGCGCATCGGAACTGGTCGCCGAGGCCGCGAGCGAGGCGGGCACGGGAGGGACCGCCGGCGGCGGGCTGATGGGTGCGCTGGGCGGGCTCATGGGCGGAGGCAATGATGGCGGCGCCATCGGATCGCTCATCGGCCGCATGAGTTCGCTCGGCATCGACATCGGTGCGACCCGCACCATCGCGGTCGATCTTGTGGAGCATGCGAAAAAGACCGCAGGCCCGGAGCTCGTCGATGAGGTGATGGAGTCCGTGCCCGCCCTCAAGCAGGTTTTGTAGGGCCGCCGCTGCGCGCGATGGCTCGCCGATTGAGAGACTGAATTCGAGTTGGGGTTGTCGGAAAAGGAGGATTACCCATGAGCTACCCCATTGAGGCCGTCGAAGGGATCGCCAAGCGCTATGCGCAGAAACTCCGCAAGGCGGGCATCACCAAGACCGGGCAGTTGCTCGAGCGCTGTGGCAAGCGCAAGGGGCGCAAGGCGCTGGCCGACGAGACCGGCATCAGCGAGAAACTGGTCCTGAAGTGGACCAATATGTGCGATCTGATGCGCATCAAGGGCGTCGGCGAGGAGTATTCCGAGCTGCTCGAGGCGGCCGGTGTCGACACCGTCAAGGAGCTGCGCAAGCGCAAGCCCGAGAACCTGCGCAAGGCCATGGCCGAGGTGAACGAGAAGAAGAAGCTCGTCCGTCAGCTTCCCGGCCCCAAGCAGGTCGAGCGCTGGGTCAATGAGGCCAAGACGCTGGACCCGATGGTCAGCCATTGAAGAGCGTGGCCCGCGCGCCCGCGTCTCGTTCAGGCGAGGACGGGCGGCATGGCCCGGCAGTTTCCAGGGGCTCCGGCATCTCTGTCCGGGGCCCCTGTTGCGTTTGGGGCGCGCTCCTTTCCAACGGTGCGATCGGCTGTCGGCGCCGGCCTGCTCCCACCGGCTCTTAGCCGAAGGCAGGATTTTCGGGCCCGCGCCCCCGTCCTAAAGGGGGCGCATCCGGGACTGGCGACACACGCCCCGCACACAGGAGCATTGTGCGATGAGTCCGATCTTGCTCGCTGACGGGTTCGCGCGCGCCGATCGCGCCGCATGGCGAGCGCTGGCCGAGAAAGCGCTGCGCGGCGAGCGTCTCGAGGAAGCGCTTGTCTCGCATACCCTCGACGGTCTCGAGATCGCACCGCTCTATGCCCGCGATGATCGGCCCGAGGGCCGGCTGCATATCCCGGCATCCGACGCGGGCGGCGGCGGCGCGGGGTGGGAGATCCGCCAGCGTGTCGCGCTCGGCGACATGTCCGCTGCGCGTCGGGCAATTGGCGAGGAACTCGAAGGCGGAGTCGAAGGCCTCGTCCTGCAGATCGCCTCCCCCGGACGCTTCGGCATTGCGGTCGAATCCCCGGACGATCTCGCGCGGCTTCTCGAGGGTGTTCGGCTGGAGACTGTCTCCCTGGGCATCGACGCCGGCTGGCGCAGTCACGAACTCGCGCGCTGGATGATCGATCGGCTTGGATCGACGGCAGAGGCCCCGAAGGCTGACGTTGCGCTCGGGCTCGACCCCCTCGGCACGCTGGCGCGCCTGGGCACGCTGGGCGATCCGCTGGACGATGCGATCACCGCTGCCGCCCGGCTTGCGCGCGACAACGCAGACGCCGCGCCCAAGCTGCGCCCGTTTCTCGTGGACACGACCGCCTACCACGCGGCCGGCGCCACCGAGGCCCAGGAGCTCGCACTGCTCGCGGCGACCCTCGTCGCCTATCTGCGGGCCATGGACACCCAGGACCTGGCGCCAGCCGACGCCTTCCCAAGGATGGGCGTGCGCATGGCCACGGATACCGACCTCTTCTCGAGCATGGCCAAGCTCCGCGCCGCGCGCCTGCTCATGGCCCGCATTGCGCAGGCCTGCGACGCGAGCGAGGCTGCGCGTGTGGTCCCCATCCACGCCGAGACCGCCGAGCGCATGCTGACCCGGCGCGATCCCTGGGTGAACATGCTCCGCCTCACCGTCGCCGTGACCGCCGCAGCGCTCGGCGGGGCCGATGCGATCACGGCCCTGCCCTTCAGTTGGGCCATCGGTGCGCCGGACCGTTTCGCCCGGCGCAATGCCCGCAACATTCAGCTCGTCCTGCGGGAGGAGTCCCATCTCGGCCGGATCGCCGATCCCGCCTCCGGCAGCTTTTACGTGGATCATCTGACGGATGCGCTCGCTCGCAAGGCCTGGGCGCTCTTTCAGGAGATCGAGGCCATGGGCGGCATGGACGCGGCGCTCACCTCCGGTCGCGTTCAGTCCATGCTCGCCGAGAGCCGCAAGGCGCGGGCCGAGCGCGTCGCAACCTTGCGCGACCCGCTCACCGGAACCTCCGCCTTCCCGGCGCTCGATGAGAAACCGCTCGAGGCCCCGCCGCATGCCGCGGCGCCGCCTCTGCCCGAGGGCGGAACCCGCGTCGAGGCCCTGTGCCTGCAGCGGCTCTCGGCCCCCTTCGAGGCCTTGCGGGATGCGAGCGATGCCCATCTCGCGGCGCATGAACAGCGCCCGAGGGCCTTTCTCGTGCCCCTTGGGCAACTGGCCGGCTTCGCGGACCGCGCCCGGCTTGCCCGCAATCTTCTCGCGGCCGGCGGCATCGAGGCGGTAGCGAAAGATGACGGCTTCGCGGAGCCCGACGCGGCGGCCCGCGCCTTCTCGCAAAGCGGTTGCCGCATCGCCTGCCTCGCCGGCCCCGATGCGCTCTATGAGACTCTCGGCCCCTCCATGGTCGCCGCCCTCAGGCAAGCCGGGGCGCGGGCCGTCTATGTCGCCGGGCGACCGTCGCGTGCGGCCATAGCGGCGGCCCTCGCCGAGGCGGGCGCCGGCATCGACCGGATCCTCGACGAGGGCGAGAACGTATTGGCGGCGCTGCGGGAGATCCACGCGCAACTCGGCATGGGGGTGGGCGATGGAGCATGACAATCCGGCCGCCGCATGCGTTCCTGACCGTGATGTGTTAGGCTATCAACTATGACGACGCTCGCGAGAGACACTCGATTGCCTCCGTTCATGGACGTGGCCGACTTCCTCGCCTGGCCCGGTGATGGCACGCCGACGCGCTATGAGCTGGTCGATGGCGTGCTGCGGGCCATGGCGCCGGCGGGGGACACGCACAATCGCATTCAGTCGAATCTCCACCTCCTCATCGGAAATCATCTGGCCAGAACACGACCAAGCTGCCAAGCCGTCGTCACACCCGGCGTTCAGCCCCGGCTTCGCGCCGACTGGAACTTTCGCATCCCCGATCTCGGCGTGACCTGCCGCCCCTCCGAGCGCGACGACGTCATGATGCCGGAACCGATCCTGCTCGCCGAAGTCCTCTCGCCGGGCAATGAGGGGGACACGTGGGAGAGTGTGCGCGCTTGCGCAACGATCCCGAGCGTGCAGGAAATCTTGGTCCTTCATTCCACGCGAATCCGTGCCGAGGTGCTCACGCGCGACGAGGCAGGCGCCTGGCCCGAGAATCCCGTGGTCGTCGAGCGCGGCAGCGAGGTCCGGCTGTCCAGCATCGCGCTCTCCTTCCCCATCGAGGAGGCCTATCGCCACACCTATCTCTTGCGTAGCACGGAGGGCGGCGAGGAGACCTCCCCATGAGCCGCATTCCCGATTTCACGAGCCTCGCCTTCGAGAACGCCGGGCCGACCGACGCCCAGGCAGGCGCTTCGCGAGACGGCTCACAAGACGGCGCGGCGCCCATGTGGGAGACGCCAGAGGGCATCGCCCTGAAGCCGCGCTTCGGCCCCGAGGACACGTCCGGCCTCGACTTCCTCGACACCTGGCCGGGTCTCGCGCCCTTCCTGCGCGGCCCCTACCCCACCATGTACGTTCAGCGGCCCTGGACCATCCGGCAATATGCCGGCTTCTCCACGGCGGAGGAATCCAATGCCTTCTACCGGCGCAATCTCGCGGCCGGCCAGAAGGGCCTTTCCATCGCCTTCGATCTCGCCACCCATCGCGGCTATGATTCCGATCATCCGCGGGTGAAGGGCGATGTGGGCATGGCGGGGGTTGCGATCGACTCCATCTACGACATGCGCACCCTATTCGAGGGCATCCCCCTCGATGCCATGTCCGTCTCCATGACCATGAACGGAGCGGTGCTGCCCGTCATGGCGCTCTACATCGTCGCCGCCGAGGAGCAGGGCGTGCCGCCTTCGAGCCTCGCCGGCACCATCCAGAACGACATCCTCAAGGAGTTCATGGTCCGCAACACCTTCATCTATCCGCCGGGCCCCTCCATGCGGATCGTCTCGGAAATCATCGCCTTTACGGCCCGGCACATGCCGCGCTTCAACGCCATCTCCGTCTCGGGCTATCACATGCAGGAGGCGGGCGCGACGGCGGACCTCGAGCTCGCCTACACGCTGGCGGACGGGGTGGAGTATGTGCGCGCGGGCCTGAAGGCCGGCCTCGACATCGACGCCTTCGCCCCGCGCATCTCCTTCTTCTGGGCCATTGGCATGAACTTCTTCATGGAGATTGCCAAGATGCGGGCGGCCCGCGCCCTGTGGGCCAAGCTCATCGCCCCCTTCGCGCCGAAGAACCCCAAATCCCTGGCGCTCCGGACCCATTGCCAGACCTCGGGCTGGAGCCTCACCGCCCAGGACGTGTTCAACAATGTGGCGCGCACCTGCATCGAGGCCATGGCCGCGACCCAGGGCGGCACCCAGTCCCTGCACACCAATGCGCTCGACGAGGCGTTGGCGCTGCCGACCGATTTCTCCGCCCGCATCGCGCGCAACACCCAGCTTCTTCTCCAGCACGAGAGCGGCACCTGCCGGACCATCGACCCCTGGGGCGGCAGCCATTACGTGGAGCGCCTGACCCACGACCTCGCCGAGCGGGCCTGGGCACATATCGAGGAGGTGGAGGCGCTTGGCGGCATGACGGAGGCCATTGCCACCGGGCTGCCGAAGATGCGCATCGAGGAGGCGGCCGCCCGCACCCAGGCGCGGATCGATTCCGGCCAGCAGACCATTGTCGGCGTCAATGCTTTTCGCCTGGCGGGCGAGGACGAGGTGCCCGTCGAGGTGCTCCGGGTCGATAACGCCGCGGTGCGGGAGGCGCAGATCGCCAAGCTCGAGCGCTTGCGCCGGGAGCGCGATCCGGCGCGGCTCGAGGCTGCCCTCGCCGCCCTCACGCGCTGTGCCGAGACGGGGGAGGGCAATCTGCTGGCCGCCGCGGTCGATGCCGCCAGGGCCATGGCGACGGTCGGGGAGATCTCCGAGGCCTGTGCCCGGGTGTTCGGCCGCCACCAGGCGGAAAGCCGCGCCGTCTCCGGCGTCTATGCAGCCGAGATCGGCGCCGAGGCAGAGGCCGTGCGCACCGTTCAGCGCATGGCGGCGGCGTTCGAGCGCATGGATGGGCGCCGGCCGCGCATCCTCGTCGCCAAGATTGGCCAGGACGGGCATGACCGCGGCCAGAAGGTGATCGCCTCGGCCTTTGCCGATCTCGGCTTCGATGTGGATATCGGCACCCTGTTCGCAACGCCCGAGGAGGTGGCCCGCCAGGCGGTGGAGAACGATGTGCACATCATCGGCGTCTCCTCGCTCGCGGCCGGTCACATGACCCTGGTGCCCGATCTGCGTGCAGCGCTGGCGCAGGCCGGGCGCGAGGACATCATGATCGTGGTCGGCGGCGTCATCCCGCCGGAGGATCACCAGCGCCTGCGCAATGCCGGCGCGCGAGCGGTGTTCGGCCCGGGCACCAATATCGCCGAGGCGGCCCGCTTGTTGCTCGA
>JALUTE010000046.1 GCA_027058255.1 Methyloligella sp.
TCTCTGAGCTTCGCCCGTTTGTCAATTCTCGGACACACTCCTAGACTGAGCTTCCGTTGATAAGAGCAGCGGCGCTGACATGTGCGCAATAGCCGGCTTCAGCGGCGACCTCTCTCCCGACCTGCTGGAGCGCATGGCATCCGTCATGGCGCATCGCGGGCCGGACGGAGAAGGCGTGTGGCATGATGGCGAGGCCGGCATCGGGCTCGCCCATCGCCGCCTTGCGATCATCGATCTGTCCGAGACTGGCCGCCAGCCCATGACGAATGAAAAAGGCGGGGCGGTCATCACCTACAACGGAGAGATATACAATTATAGGGAGCTGCGCGAGGAGCTGTTGCGCCAAGGCCGGACGTTTCGCGGCGGATCCGACACCGAGGTGCTGCTCCATCTTTACCTGCGCGACGGCCCCGAAATGCTCTCGCGACTCAACGGCATTTTCGCATTCGCCATCTGGGACGCCGAGAAACGCCAGCTCTTTCTTGCCCGCGACGGTATGGGGGTCAAGCCTCTCTACTATGCCGAGACCTCGAAGGGCTTTCTATTTGCCAGCGAGATCAAGGCCTTGCTTCAGGCCCATGAGGTATCGAGGACGCTCGACCCGGTGGCGATCGCACGGCACCTGACCTATCTCTGGTCTCCAGCGCCGGAGACGGTGCTGGCGGGCGTGCAGAAGCTCGAGCCCGGCACGGCCATGATCGTTCGTGCGGGTGCAGTCGTGCGACACTGGCGCCATTATGAGCCGCCCACCGGGCGCGTGAGCAAGGCAGCAATATCGCCGCATGAAGCCGCCGAGAAGCTGCGCGGACATCTTGACAGGGCGGTCGAAAGACAAATGGTGGCCGACGTCCCCGTTGGTGCGTTTCTCTCCGGCGGGCTCGACTCGAGTGCCGTGGTTGCGTGTGCACGCCATCATGCCGACCAGCGATTGCAATGCTTCACCATCGGTTTCGAGGACGAGAGCGCCAGCGACTATGAAGGCATGGCGGCGGACCTGCCCTATGCCCAAAGGGTGGCCCGCCACCTCGATGTCGATCTCCATGTCATCACGGTCGGTTCCGATATGGTCGACCATCTCGCGCAGATGATCGACCACCTCGAGGAGCCGCAAGCCGACCCTGCGGCGCTCAACGTCTTGCTCATCGCCGCGCTTGCGCGGGCGCATGGCATCAAGGTGCTCCTATCCGGCGCTGGCGGGGATGACATTTTTTCGGGCTATCGGCGCCACAGGGCCTTGAGGCTAGAGCACGCCTGGAGCTGGCTTCCCGGTCCTGCACGCCAGGGCCTCGCCACCATGGCCGACCAAATCCCGACGGAACGCCCCGTCCTCAGACGTCTGCGCAAGGGGTTGCAATATGCGGGTCATGATGGCGATGCGCGGATCGCGAGCTACTTCTTCTGGCTCGGCCCGGAGACCGTCAACGGGCTGATGGCCCCGGACTTGCGCGCAGCGACGGCACCAAGCAAGCTTGTCTCGCCACTTGCAGAAAGCCTGGCGGATTTGCCGCCGACGGCGAGTGCGCTCGATCGCATGCTCTGCCTCGAACAAACATTCTTCCTCGCCGACCACAACCTCAACTACACGGACAAGATGGCCATGGCCCATGGCGTCGAGGTTCGCGTTCCCTTGCTTGATCCGCACCTCGTGGACTTCGCGGCGGGACTTCCGGACGAGATGAAGCAGCGTCGCCGGACGGGCAAATGGATATTCAAGAAAGCGATGGAAGGCACTTTGCCGAATGAGGTCATCTATCGCCCAAAAACCGGCTTCGGGGCACCGCTACGCCGATGGCTTCGCCATGAGCTGCGCCCCATGGTGGCGGATATGCTCTACGGCGAGGAGATGGAGAGCCTGGAGTACTTCGAGCAGAAGCTCGCCAGGCGCATTGTGGTCCGCGCCATGGGCCACTACCACCTGGAGCGCTTTGAGGTCTACGC
>JALUTE010000047.1 GCA_027058255.1 Methyloligella sp.
TCTGCGGGGCGGCGATGGGCATGGGAGGCGCGGCGCCGGTCCACATGTGCGCCCGCCCCGCAGAACGGAAAAGAGGGACGGGCACGCGGGGCACGCGGCCCGAGACGTGACAACGGGGGAAAGACATGCGGATCGAACGGCGCTTCACCGAGGCCGGAAAATCACCTTACGACAACATCACCTTCCGCAAGGCCACCAGCGAGATCCGCAATCCGGACGGCTCGCTCGTTTTCGCGCTCGAGGATTTCGACGTGCCCGAGCAATGGAGCCAGGTGGCGGCGGACATCCTGGCCCAGAAATATTTCCGCAAGGCCGGCGTGCCGGCGCGCCTGGAGCGGGTGCCCGAGGAGGGGGTCCCCTCCTGGCTGTGGCGCTCGCGCGCCGATGAGGCGGCGCTCGCCGCCCTGCCCGAGGCGACACGCGAGGGCGGCGAGACCGATTCGCGCCAGGTCTTCGACCGCCTGGCCGGAACCTGGACCTATTGGGGCTGGAAGGGCGGCTATTTCTCCTCCGAGGCGGATGCGCGCGCCTTCTTCGACGAGATGCGCTACATGCTGGCCATGCAGATGGCGGCGCCCAACAGCCCGCAATGGTTCAATACGGGCCTGCACTGGGCCTATGGCATCGACGGGCCGAGCCAGGGACATTATTTCGTCGATCTCGAGACCGGCACGGTGCAGCGCTCCACCTCCGCCTATGAGCACCCCCAGCCCCATGCCTGCTTCATCCAGTCCATCGAGGACGATCTCGTCAACGAGAACGGAATCATGGATCTGTGGGTGCGCGAGGCGCGGCTGTTCAAGTACGGCTCGGGCACGGGCTCCAATTTCTCGCGCCTGAGGGCCGAGAACGAGCCGCTCTCGGGCGGCGGCAAGTCATCGGGGCTCATGAGCTTTCTCAAGATCGGCGACCGGGCGGCCGGCGCCATCAAGTCGGGCGGGACCACGCGGCGGGCCGCCAAGATGGTGGTCGTGGACATCGACCACCCGGACATCGAGGCCTATATCAACTGGAAGGTGCGCGAGGAGCAGAAGGTCGCGGCCCTCGTCACCGGCTCGCGGGTCTGCGCCGAGCGGCTGACCGCGGTCATGAAGGCCTGTGTCAATTGCGAGGCGGACGGGGATGCCTGCTTCGATCCCAAGCGCAATCCGGCGCTGAAGCGCGAGGTGCGCGCCGCGGCCAAGGCCGGCGTGCCGGACAACTACATCCAGCGCGTCATCCAGTTCGCCCGCCAGGGCTACAAGGAGATCCGTTTCGAGACCTATGACACGGACTGGGATTCGGAGGCCTATCTCACGGTCTCGGGCCAGAACTCCAACAACTCGGTGCGCGTGACGGACGAGTTCCTGCGTGCGGTCGAGGCCGATGGCGACTGGCATCTGACGGCGCGCACCGACGGCGAGGTGATGAAGACGGTGAAGGCGCGCGATCTGTGGGAGCAGATCGGCTATGCCGCCTGGGCCTCGGCGGACCCGGGCATCCAGTTCCACACCACCATAAACGACTGGCACACCTGCCCCGAGAGCGGCCCCATCCGGGCATCCAATCCATGCTCGGAATACATGTTCCTGGACGACACCGCCTGCAATCTCGCCTCCCTCAACCTGATGGCCTTCCGACAGGGCGATGGCCGGTTCGACATCGACGGCTTTGCCCATGCGGTGCGGCTGTGGACGGTCGTGCTGGAGATCTCGGTCGCCATGGCCCAGTTCCCCTCGCGCCGGATCGCGGAGCTCTCCTACCGCTTCCGCACGCTGGGCCTCGGATTTGCCAATATTGGCGGCCTGCTGATGGCCTCCGGCATTCCCTACGACTCGGACGAGGGGCGGGCGCTGTGCGGCGCCATCTCGGCGCTGATGACGGGGACCGCCTATGCCACATCGGCCGAGATGGCGGCCGAGCTCGGCGCCTTCGAGGGCTATGCGATGAACGCCGAGCCCATGCTCCGGGTCATCCGCAATCATCGCCGCGCCGCCTATGGCGAGGCCGAAGGCTATGAGCAGCTCTCGACCCCGCCGGTGCCCCTCGATCATGGCTCCTGTCCCGATCGGCGGCTCGTCGCCGCAGCCTGCCGGGCCTGGGACGAGGCGCTGGCGCGCGGGCGGGCGCATGGCTATCGCAATGCCCAGACCACCGTCATCGCCCCCACGGGCACGATCGGCCTGGTCATGGACTGCGACACCACCGGCATCGAGCCCGATTTCGCACTGGTGAAGTTCAAAAAGCTCGCCGGCGGCGGCTATTTCAAGATCATCAACCGGGCCGTCCCGCAGGCGCTGCGCACCCTCGGCTATGACGAGCAGACCATCGGCGCCATCATCGACTATGCGGTGGGCCGCGGCACGCTGGCCGATGCGCCTGGCGTCAATCACGAGAGCCTGCGCGAGCGCGGCTTCACCGACGCGGTGATCGCGCGCATCGAGGAGGCCCTGCCCAGCGCGTTCGACATCAAATTCGTGTTCAACAAATGGACGCTGGGGGAGGATTTCTGCAAGGAGGAGCTCGGCCTCGACGCGGGCCAGCTCGACGATCCCGCCTTCGACCTCCTGGCCGCGATCGGGTTCTCTCAAGAAGAGATCGAGGCGGCGAATGCCCATTGCTGCGGGACCATGACGCTCGAAGGCGCACCCGGCCTGCGTGAGGAGCATCTGCCCGTGTTCGACTGCGCCAATCCGTGCGGGCGCACGGGCAAGCGCTATCTCTCGGCGGAGAGCCACATCCGCATGATGGCCGCGAGCCAGCCCTTCATCTCCGGCGCCATCTCCAAGACCATCAACATGCCGAACGCGGCAACGGTGGAGGATTGCAAGAAGGCCTATGAGCTCTCCTGGCGCCTCGCCCTCAAGGCCAATGCGCTCTATCGCGATGGCTCCAAGCTCTCCCAGCCCCTGAACGCCCAGATTCTCGGCGAGGACGAGGAAGACCAGGAGGAGACGCGCGAGGCCATCGCCGCCGACAAGCCGGCCGTGCTGCGCTCGCAGAAGGCCGCCGAGCGGATCGTCGAGCGGGTGATCGAGCGCCAGCGCCTCAAGCTCCCGCAACGGCGCAAGGGCTACACCCAGAAGGCCGTCGTCGGCGGGCACAAGGTCTATCTGCGCACCGGCGAATATGAGGACGGGCGGCTCGGCGAGATCTTCATCGACATGCACAAGGAAGGCGCCGCCTTCCGCTCGCTGATGAACAATTTCGCCATCGCCATCAGCCTCGGCCTGCAATATGGCGTGCCGCTGGAGGAATATGTGGATGCGTTCACCTTCACCCGCTTCGAGCCCGCGGGCCTGGTGCAGGGCAACGACACCATCAAGAACGCCACCTCCATTCTCGACTACATCTTCCGCGAGCTCGCCGTGTCCTATCTCGGGCGCAACGACCTCGCCCATGTGGATCCCTCGGAGATCGGCAGCACCATTACGGGCTCGGGAGAAAATGGCGAGCGCGGCGGTGACGAGGGGCGCGAGGCGAGCCGCTATCTCTCGCGCGGCCTGGTGCGCGGCGCGGCGGTGGCGCCCGTGCTCGCCCTAGCGCCCGAGGCCGGCAGGGGCGCCGATTGCGAAGGCGACCCCATCGCCGAGAGCGGTGCCGCGGCCCAGGGCGGGCCGGTCGCCGAGCTCAGGCGCGAGGCGGAGGCGGCCTTCGCCGGCGGGGCGGCGACAGCGTCCGGCTCTGCCGGTGCCAGCCTCGGCGCCCTTGCCATCGACGATGTCGCCGAGCGCGAGGCGCCGGCCGATGCGCTCCTGCCCGACATGGATCTCGCAGCCCGGGCGCGCATTCTCGGCTATGAGGGCGAGGCCTGCGGCGAGTGCGGCAATTTCACCCTGGTGCGCAATGGCACGTGCCTGAAATGCGACACCTGCGGCGGCACCTCGGGGTGCAGTTGAGGACCCGTGAGCCTTGCGCGCGCTGCGCGTGTCCACGGCCGGCGCAAAAGCTGCCGCAAAGCCGGGGATGAACGGTGGACAGGGTGTGAACGCCTGCGCATGGGGCAGGCGGTGCCATTGCAAGCCGGCGCGCATGACGGCAGAAAGACGCGCCCGGCATCTTTCGCGGCGCCGCTCTGCCTGGGGCGGCAGGGCGGCGTGGAAGGACGGTGCAGGGCGCGCCGCCCGGCGCGTGGGCGGCGCATTTCCTCGGTGCCGGCAAGGACGGGCGGCCCTGAGGGCAGAGCGGGGAGAGACAACATGTTCGCCAAACGGGCGCGCGAGGCGCGGGATGGCGCGGTCGGTCTGCTCGGCCACCATCTGGAGGGCACCATGCGGATCGGCATGCTTCTGTCGAGCCAGACGGTGCGGGCGCCGGCCCCCGGGCCGGGGCAGGATGCGGCCGACATCCGGGCGGCGCATGCGGCGCTGAGGGCCGACGTGGCGCGGCTTCTGGAGCTGGAGCTCGCCCTGCTCGCCAAGCTGCGCCAGGCCCGGCACTGGGCGGCCAAGCTCACGGGCAAGCGGGAGCGGCTCTCGCCCTTCGCGCGGCTCTTTCTTGCCGCGAGCGCAACCCTGGACGAGGCGCTGGCCCGCCTCGCCGAAGCGGAGGCCGAGCGCTTCGAGACCGCCGGCCAGGCCATAGCCTTTCTGAAGAGCCGCGCGCTCGTCCCCCCCGATGTCGGCGATCTCGGCCGGATCGGCGATATCGCGACGAGCGAGGACTATCGGCTGGGGGGCACCGTGCGGCTCGGCGACGTGCTGGAGAGCTGCGAGGGCTTTCTTGCCGCCCTCGACGGCCTCGGCGCGGCCGAAGGCGCCGAGAGCGCCGCTCCGGATGGCTCGGGCACGGGCGTGGACGGCCGCGCGGGCGACGCGGACTGCGGGATCGGCACCGGCGCCGGGACGGGCGAGGATGGCCGTGAGTCGGGCAATGCCGGAGAGCCGGAGGAGGGCGTGGCGACGGAGGGGACGAAGGCGGACGCCTCGGGCGATGTGCTCGCCCTCTCGGAGGCGGACCGCGTCCACGAGCTCGCGCGCGAGGACCTCGTCGACAAAGACAAGGCTGCCGCCACCGCCACCGCGTGAGGCGCGCGCCTTCCCCTCAGCCACGCGAGGGGGCGGCGTCCAGCTCGGCCGCTTCCGCGTCCAGCCTTTCACTCGCCGCGAGCCAGGCCTCCTCGGCGGCCTCGCACTTGCGCACGAGGCTCGCGCGCTCGCGGGCAAGGGCGGCCGCCCTCTCGGGGGCGCGCTCATAGAGCCCGGCTTCGGCGAGCTGCGCGTCCAGGGCCGCAATCGCCTTCTCGAGGCGCGCAATCTCGCGCTCATGCGCCTCGACCGTCCGCTTGAGGGGCGCCAGCGCCGCCCGGCGCCGGGCCCCTTCCCGGCGCGCCTCGCGCCGCCCCTTCGCCGCCGTGCCCGGGCCGGACCGGGCCGCGCCCGCACCTTCACCCGCCTTGCTGCCCGAACGGCCGGAACCCGCCTGCCGCATCGGCCTGCGCGCCGCCAGGCATTCGACCCGATAGCTGTCGAGATCGCCCTCATAGGGCCGCACCGTGCCCTCCGCCACCAGCCAGAGCCGGTCCACCGACGCCTCGATCAGATGGCGGTCATGGCTGATGAGCAGCACCGCGCCCGGATAGTCCGCGAGCGCCCGGATCAGCGCCTCGCGGGCATCGACGTCCAGATGGTTTGTCGGCTCGTCGAGGATGAGCAGGTGCGGCCCGTGAAACGTCGCCAGCGCCAGGAGAAGCCGCGCCTTCTCGCCGCCCGAGAGCTTGGCCGAGGGCGTGTCCGCCTTGTCTGCACCGAAGCCGAGGGCGCCGAGCCGGGCCCGCTTCTGCGCCTCGGTGGCATCGGGCATCAAGGGCGCGATGTGGTCATAGGGCGAGCCTCGCGCATCGAGCGCATCGCGCTGATGCTGGGCGAAATAGCCAGTGATGAGCTTTTTCGAGCGGCGCACCTGCCCCGAGAGCGGCGCGAGCTCTCCGGCCAGCAGCTTGGCCAGCGTGCTCTTGCCATTGCCATTGGCACCGAGCAGCGCAATCCGGTCATCGGTGTCGATGCGCAAATCGAGGTCGCGAAGCACCGGCCGGTCCGGCGCATAGCCGGCGGCCACCCCTTCGAGGCGCATGAGCGGATTGCCGAGCGGGCGCTCGGGCGCGGGAAAGCGGAAGGGCGGCAGGCGTCCCTCCACCTCGGCGACGATGGGTTGCATGCGCGCCAGCGCCTTGAGGCGGCTCTGGGCCTGGCGGGCCTTGGTCGCCTTGTAGCGGAAGCGCTCGACGAAGGCGGCGATGCGCCGGCGCTCCTCGTCCTGTTTCCTGGCGAGCTTGAGCTGCAGGCGCTGGCGCTCGCGCCGCGCCGCCTCGAAGGCGTCATAGCCGCCCGCATAGAGATCGAGGCGCCCCCGCTCCAGGTGCAGAATGTGCCGCACGGCCCGGTTGAGGAGATCGCGGTCGTGGCTGACGATGATGACCGTGTGCGGGTAGGAGGCAAGGAAGCTCTCCAGCCAGAGGCTGCCCTCGAGGTCGAGATAGTTGGTCGGCTC
>JALUTE010000048.1 GCA_027058255.1 Methyloligella sp.
GGTGAGGGGGGCCGGGCATTGGCTTGCCGGCCTCGCGAGCCTCGCCGGCGCGCTGGCGCTGCACGGCGTCGGCCTCTCGCTCATTCTCGACCGATTCGAGCGGCCGGGGGTGGTCGTGGCGGAGCGGGTCAGTCTCGGCCTCGATCTCGTCGAGGCCCTCGTCGAGAACGAGGCCGCCGCTGGCGCAGGTTTGCTGGCGCGCCCTTCGATGGCAGCGGCGCCGGGCGGCGAAGCCCGAAGGCCGCCAGCCCTGCCCACTCTCAAGGCGAGGCGCAAAGAGCGCGCGCCATCGCCCGAAGACGAGCCATCCCCGAAAGAGCGCGAGCGGCGGGAGCAGCCGCGAGCGGCGGAAAAACCGCAGGACCTGCAAAAGGCAAGAAGGACGAAAAACCCGGGAAGGACGGCAAAACCGGAGAGGCCGACAAAGCCGCGCGCGGGCAAGGCGGGCGGGGCGGCCGGGGCGCGGCGCGCTCGGGCCAGAGAGGATGCGGTGCCGCGGGCGAAGGCGGACCGGCGGGCATTGGCGCGACACAGACCGGCAAGGCCCAGGCGGCAAGCGTCTCGGCGCGCACGCAGAGACATCATCGGGCGCCGCGCCCGCCCGGCACCCACCGCGCGGGCGTCGGCCGCGGGAGGGCGCGGCGGGCAAGGCCGACGCGAGGCCAGGCGAGCGGCGAGCACCGGTGCCATGCGGGCCTACCGCTCGATCCTGCGGGCGCATGTGGCGCGTTTCAAGCCCCGGGCCGCGCCCGTGCGCGGGCGGGTCGTCGTGGCGTTCACCGTGACGCCGCGCGGCGGCCTGCGCGGCCTGCATGTTGCGCGCTCGAGCGGGGTGGCCGTTCTCGATCGCATGGCCCTCGCCACGCTGCGCCGGGCAGCCCCCGTGCCGCGCCCGCCGCGGGGCATGACGGCGCGCCAGAGGCGGTTTCGCATTCCCTTTCTGTTTCGCTAGGCGGGTTCGGGCGGTATAGGATCGGGCCATGGCCGAACGTCGAAACGAGTTTCTCACCACCCGGGAGCTGGCGGCGCTTCTGCGCATCAAGGAGCGCAAGGTCTATGATCTCGCCGCATCGGGGTCCATTCCGTGCAGCCGGGCCATGGGCAAGCTGCTCTTCCCACGGGCTGCGGTGGACGCCTGGCTCGCGCGCCATGGCAGCGGCATGGAGGGCTTGGGGGCGGGAGAGGGCGCCGGTACGGGCGCAGGCGAGCGGCCGAATGTGGTGCTGGGCAGCCACGATCCCCTGCTCGACTGGGCGCTTCGGGAATCGGGCTCGGGGCTTGCCTCCTTTTTCGATGGCAGCCTCGATGGGCTGGAGCGTTTCGCCCAGGGAGAAGGGATCGCCGCAGGGCTGCATGTCCCGGCCATGGGCGAGGGGGGTGATGGGCTGGGCTGGAACGCGGAAGCGGTGGCAGAGCGCTTCTCGGCAAGCCCGGTGGTGCTGGTGGAGTGGGCCTGGCGAGCCCGGGGGTTTCTGGTGGCGCCGGGACAAGCCGGGGAGATTCGCGAGATCGCGGATTTGCGCGGCCGGCGGGTGGTGCCGCGCCAGGCGAAGGCGGGCAGCCAAATCCTGCTTGAGCACCTCATGACCAAGGCGGCGTTGAGCCCGGACGATGTAGCTTTCACGGCACCGCGACGCACGGAGACCGATGCGGCGCTCGCCGTGCTCGACGGGGAGGCGGAGGTGGCCTTCGGCCTCGAAGGAGCGGCGCGGCAGTTTCGCCTGGATTTCGTGCCGCTGGTGCGCGAGCGGTTCGACCTCTTGGTGGCGCGGCGCGCCTGGTTCGAGCCGCCCTGGCAGCGCTTTCTCGCCTTCTGCGGAGGCGATGCGCTTGGCGAGAAGGCCGAGGCGCTCGGCGGCTATGACCTCTCGGGCCTCTTTCGGGTGCATTTCAATGGGCCCTGAGGCGCGCCGCGCCACCAAGAGGTCGAAC
>JALUTE010000049.1 GCA_027058255.1 Methyloligella sp.
GGTCGGGATTTTCAATCCCGACCGGAACGTTCAGGCCGGCCTCTCGGCGCACACGCCTGCTTTGGCATGAACGGTCGGGGCGGGATTTTCAATCCCGCCCCGCGGGGAGAACACTGAAAGTGGGGAAAAAAGGCAAATTAAGAAACGGGAATATTGCTCCACGACATTCCCCGTCGTCAGCTTGTTCTCACTCTGCAACACGGGGCGATGGTTGGAGAAGCCCGGGCGGGCACTGCGGTCCGCCCGAGCAATGGTCCCGGCTTCATCTCGGGCGATAAGGCAGACACTGCCACGGACCGCACGGGTTCCGGCCGAACTTGCGGGTACATTGGCGGCATTTCCATCCAATCGCCCCATAGCCGAGGTTGCAGCGCTCCCACCATTTGCATTGCCAGTAAGTGCCACCATACCAGCCCCAGCGTCCCACTGGCTCGATGGGTGATTGGTAGGGGGTGACCGCCTGTTGACCCAAGGGCGCGATGCTCAACATTGCTGCAACGAAGAGGCCTTTCATTGGCTCGACTCCTTTGCCTGGCCGAACGGCCCGTGCCTAAGCGATACGCTCATCGAAGGCGCAGGAGGTTCGGCGACGCTCCTATTGTTTCCGGCACGGCTCACTCGCGCCGGCAATTTCCTTATCGGGATGCTCTCGCCCAAGCCAGATGCGGCTCTCGATCGGCCGCCGCCTGCCCCTCACGGCGTAATCTCATAGGGCGCGAGTGCGAGCGACCAGCGAGCGGGGCGGTTGCGGGGGGCGGCCGTCCAGACGGCCATGAGGCGCGCCGCGATGGCGGCGAGATAGGCGCGGCCCTCCTCGGCCTTCTCGACCGCAAGGTCCCTGTGGCGGGCGAGCAGCGCATCGAGCGGCACATTATCTTCCGTGACGATTGCGAGGATTTGGCCGCGGCCGGGCTTCGTGGCCGTGAAGGTGCAACCATAGCGGGGCGTGGGGAGCGTGAGCGGCGCGCGGGCGCGGATGTTGCGGGCTGAGAAGGTGCACAGGCTCGGAAAGAGCTGGGTGACCGAGCCGTCATCGCGCACATCGAGCACGATCAGCCAGCCGGGGCGGTCGCTTGTCACGCGGATCTTCAACTCCTCGCCCAGGCGAAAGCGCGACCGTGCTTTCCGCGCCTCGTCGAGCAGCGTGATGCGGACCGCGCCGTTGTCGTGGCTTGCGGGCAAGAGGTCGGTGGGGGCCGGCGGCGGCTTGGCTTTCGTCGCGGGTTCAGATGGCCCATCCGCCCGCGCCCGCCGCGCCCCCCAGGCGAGGAGATCACGCGCAAGCGCCGCCACGGGCGCCTCGAGCGTCGGTGTCATGGCCGTGCGGCAAACCTGCTCGCGGCAATAGCGGGCGGCCTCGGCGCGCACAAAGGCATGGAGCTCAGCGACCGTGATGCGGCCATTGCCGTCGGCGTCCGCCGCCCGCTCGAGAAGGCCGCGGGCAAAGGCGCCGGTGAAGACTCCGCGCACGTCCTCATCGCGGGCAAAGCGCAGATCCGCATGGCTGAGCTCGCTTGCCGCCACCGCCGACCAGGCCATCACGTTCGGCCGTTTTCCCTCCACAAAGGCGGGCGCCGAGCGCATGGCATCGAAGACGCTGCGCGTCATCACCCGGCGGCTGCCGGGCGCGAGGGCCGAGCGCACCATCGCGCGCCCCCAGCCGCCCGTAGAGAGGAGCGCCCGCGTCACCGTGCCGGAGTGGCACGAATCGACAATCACCATCACATCGCGCCCACGCAGCTCTGCAAGGCGCCGGCCGAGCGCATCGTCGCGGATCATAAAGGCGGGATCGAGCCCGCCACCCGGGCCATAGCGCACATCGGCGGGCGCCAGCGTCTCGTCGGGGCCGTCCGCCTCGTCACCGTCGTCATCGCGGGTATAGGCGCCGTGGCCCGAGTAGAACAAGAGCACGGGGTCGCCTGGCTCCGTGC
>JALUTE010000050.1 GCA_027058255.1 Methyloligella sp.
CCCTTGAGGCGCTGCCCGAGCTGGCGCGGCGGGGCGGGCGGCGCCGGCCGGCCCGCATCTGCTCCCGTGCCGATGCCGAGCGCGAGATCGCAGCCGCCCGCCGCGCCGGGGCACGGCTGGTTGCCAGCGCAGAGCCCGGCTATCCGCCCCTCCTGGCCGGCATCTATGGCGCGCCGCCGCTCCTCTACGTCAAGGGGGACACGGGCCTCGTCGCCCGGCCCTGCGTGGCCATTGTCGGCGCGCGCAATGGCTCGGCGATCGGGCAGAAACTCACCCGCCAATTCGCGACCGCCCTCGGAATGCAGGACATCGTCATCGTCTCGGGCCTTGCCCGCGGCATTGACGGGGCGGCGCACCGGGCGGCGCTCGAGCGGGGCACCATGGCGGTCCTTGCCGGCGGCATCGACGTCGCCTATCCGCCCGAGCATGCCGGCCTGCAAGAGGAGATCGCGCGGCAGGGCCTGCTCGTGACCGAAAGCCCGCCGGGGCTTGCGCCGCGCGGGCGGGACTTTCCGCGCCGCAACCGCATCATCTCCGGCGTCTCCCTCGCCGTGGTCGTGGTGGAGGCGGCCCGGCGCTCGGGCTCGCTGATCACGGCGCGGCTTGCTGCGGAGCAGGGCCGCGAGGTGATGGCCGTGCCGGGCCACCCCCTCGACCCGCGCGCCAGCGGGCCCAACCGGCTTCTCAAGGATGGCGCGACCATGGTGACCCGCCCCGAGGACATTCTCAAGGCGCTCCGGGGCGTGCTCGGCAAGCCGGCAATGGCAGGCACCTCGGGTGATGGCGCGGCAAAGGCCATGGCCGAGACGGGCGGGGACGGCCAAGAGGGGGACGCGCCGGCCGGGCCTGATCCTCTGGGCGATCCCGTGCCGGACCTGACGGCATCGGATCGCAGCCGCGTGCTGGCCGCTCTGGGCCCGACGCCGGTGGACATCGACGAGATCGCTCGCGCCACGGGCCTCGACATCCGGGCCGTGCGGGTTGCGCTGCTGGAGCTCGATCTCGCCGGCCGGCTCGCACGCCACGGCGCGGCCTGCGTCTCGCTCGCCGACGCGGACTGACCGGCACGCCTGGCCGCTGTCCGCATCGTCCCGCGTCCATGGTGCACCACTTCACGCCCGGCCGCGCACGCGACGGCGAGAGAAGGCGCGCCGTCTTAACTCTTGGACTGGGCCTTCTGGGCGGCCTCCGTCACCAGACGCGTGAGGTCCTGGGCCTGCTTGGCGAAGGCTTCCATCTGCTGGCGCGCAAAGCTCTGCTGGAGCTCGAACGCCTCCTTCAGGTCCCGCACCTTGGCGAGGTCCCCCGCAAAGGCGAACCCCGCCTCGATGTTTTCCTCCGCATAGCGCAGGGCCCGTTCCTGCAGCTCGCGCGCCCCGCTCGTCATGGCGGCCGAGGACTGCGCCACCGCGTCCTGGGCCTTGCGCGCCGCCTCGATGAACTGGGCGTAGGCCTCGCGCGCCTGGGCCACGTTCCGCTCGGCCATCTCGCGCATCTGCTCGGGAATCTCGAACTGCTGATCGGCCATGACGTGTCCTCCTCTGGAAACCGGTTGATAAGTACGGCCCTGCGGCCGCCACCCGCGAACAATCTGTCCAAACCCTCATGGAATTATGGCAACAAGACGCGCATGCTTGTAAAGGGGTGGTGGCATGCGCTCGCAACCTTGCGCCGCGCGGCAATGGCGATCTCACGGCATCGAACGCAAGCGGATGGGAGCGCAATAAAGGGGGCCGATCATGCAGGCCGATATGGAAAGCTCGCTCCAGGCGCTGGCCGAGGCGCCCGAGCCCGCATGGATATGGGACGGGGCCTCGGGCGTGCTGCTCTGGGTGAACGCGGCCGCGGCCCGCTTCTGGGGCGCGCCGAGCCCGGCTGCGCTGCTGCATGCCGCCTTCGACCGCGCCATGGGGCAGATGCTCGCCGGAG
>JALUTE010000051.1 GCA_027058255.1 Methyloligella sp.
ACGAAGGGAAATCCGTCATCTATTTGGTGCGCCGGATCGAGGACATGCGCGGCAAGCGCATTCTCGTGGTGGGGGGCGGCGATTCCGCGCTCGACTGGACGCTGGCGCTCCAGCCCGTGGCCGAGCGGCTTACCCTCCTGCACCGGCGCGAGGAGTTCCGCGCCGCGCCCGATTCGGTGAAAAAGATGCTCTCCCTCGTCGAGGCGGGGGCGATGGACTTCAAGCTCGGCCAGCTCAAGGAGCTGCACGGCGATGGCGGCAAGCTCGAAGCCGTGACAGTGCGCCTCAAGGACGGCACCGAGGAGCGGATCGCCTGCGATGTCATGCTGCCCTTCTTCGGCCTGACCATGAAGCTCGGCCCCATCGCCGATTGGGGGCTCAATCTGCGCGAGAACCTCATTCCCGTGGATACGGAGAAGTTCGAGACCAGCGAGAAGGGGATCTTCGCCATCGGCGACATCAACTGGTATCCGGGCAAGCTCAAGCTGATCCTCTCCGGTTTCCACGAGGCGGCCCTCATGGCCCAGGAGGCGCACCGGATCATCTATCCCGACAAGAAGCTCGTGTTCCAGTACACGACGTCCTCCTCCAGCCTTCAGAAGAAGCTCGGCGTGCGGTGAGACGTCCGGGTGACAGGCGGGCAAAAAAAACCGGATCCGACATAAGGAAACAGGTGCGCGATTTTGTCGCGTGCGATATGTTTGCCGAATACGGCCTTGCGAAAGCCATCGCCCGGCGCGAACATCGCAAGATCACGGCCCTTCGAGGCATCAAGGCTGGAGGAAACGCCAGATGGATCTGGACGAGCTGCAAGCCGAGATCTCCCTCCTGCTCTCGCAGATGGAGGCGCAGCCGGAAGATTGCCGCGAGCTCTATATCCGGCTTCAGGAAAAGCTGGGGGAGCTCAAGGCCATGGGGCTTCCGATCCCCGAGGACCTCAAACGGCTCGAGCGCCAGCTCGAGGCCGAGTTCCTCGCGGCGAGCCAGGGCCGCTGAGGCCGGCGGCGACATCGTTCTCGCAGCCCTTCCGTATCTTGTGAGTGCGTGGCGGCGCTCCGGGGGCGGATCGCTGTGGACGGAGCATGGCGGGCCGGTATCTTTTCCTCTAAAGAGATCGACCGTGCGATGCGGGTCTTGCCCCCTCGGGGCGCGGTCCGGTCCGCTCGCGCGTGCGCCGCGCACAGGTGGGGCGAGGCATCGGTGCGTGTGCGACCCCTCTTGCGGGTCGGACACTCTTTCTCTGGGTTGGACGGGGAGCCTGGCATGCGAGAGAGCGAGAGCGGAGGCGCCGAGACGGCATCCAGGGCCGGGGGGGCGCATGCGATCACGCCCGAGCTCGTCGCCGAGCACGGCATCAATGGCGAGGAATATGCGCGCCTTCTCGACATTCTCGGCCGCGAGCCCACCATCACCGAGCTCGGCATCTTCTCGGTCATGTGGTCCGAGCACTGCTCCTACAAGTCGTCGCGCATCTGGCTGAAGATGCTGCCCACGACGGGGCCGCAGGTGATCCAGGGACCGGGCGAGAATGCCGGCGTCGTCGATCTCGGCGACGGGCAGGCGGCCGTCTTCAAGATGGAGAGCCACAACCACCCCTCCTATATCGAGCCCTATCAGGGCGCGGCGACCGGCGTCGGCGGCATCATGCGCGACGTCTTCACCATGGGCGCGCGTCCCGTCGCCAACATGAATGCGCTGCGCTTCGGCGCGCCCGACCATCCCAAGACGCGCCACCTGGTCTCCGGCGTCGTCGCCGGCATCGGCGACTATGGCAATTGCATGGGCGTGCCGACGGTGGGGGGCGAGACCAATTTCGATGCCCGCTACAACGACAACATCCTGGTCAACGCCATGTGCGTCGGCCTCGTGGACAAGGATCGCATCTTCTACTCGGCCGCGAAGGGCGTCGGCCTGCCCGTGGTCTATG
>JALUTE010000052.1 GCA_027058255.1 Methyloligella sp.
CTTGATCCCATAGCCCGCATTGTAGCGCCGGCGCGAATCCGCCCAGCGGCTGTTGCGCTCCTCGAAGCCGGAGCCGAGCACGACCACATCGGTCCTGCGCTCCGGCCCGCCGCGCGCCCCGCGGGCGATGGCCGTCGGAAAGCGGATTTCGTGAAACGCCATGACCGTCTCCACTCCTGGTCTCGGCCCTGCTCCGTCCCATCCCGTCCCGTCATGCCCGCTCAGAGGTTGCGTTGGCCGCGACTGACCGCACGCGCGAGCATGGCCGCGATCTGCGTCTCCGAACGGCGAAAGCCGTCCACGTCGGGCGTGCTCACATGAAAGGCGATGGAGATCGCGCGCCCGCCCCCCTCGGCGCGCACGCCAAGCCGCCCGTCCGGCCCGCGCGCGAGCGGCAGGATCGCCTCCGCGCCCTGCTCACCGGCAAGGCCGAGCCGGCCATCGGCAAGCGGAAAGCTCACCGGCGCCGCGATCACCCCGCCATGGGCGAAGGGCACGGGCATGCCGCGGGCGAGAAGCCCTCCCTTGGCGAAGGGCGCGAGCCCGGAGAACAGCCCGTTGAAGGCCGCGCCGAGCGCGCTCTCCAGGGGTTTGAATGCCGCTCGCAGCGCCATGCGCGAGAGGCTGAGGGCCAGCCCGCGCAACACGCCGTCGAGTTTCTGCCCCCTGAGAACGACGGCCTCGAAGGCGCCGGTGAGGCTGCGCGCGAATTGCTGGCCGATCCGACCGACATCGGCCATCTCGCGGCGAAACCGGGTCAGATCCGCGCGAACGGGGACCACAAGGGGCTCGGCATCGTCCAGCATGGCGATCTCCTCGCGATCGGGTTGACATGAATGGCGCAGGCCACGCGGCCCTCGTCACCGGCGCGGGCGGGCCGCATCGGGAAAGCCACGCATCAGGGCCTCGAGATCGGCGCGCGTCGGTGGCCCGTCGCCGCCATGCACCGTACCTGCAAGCCCTTCCAGCGCGGCGGCAAGCTCGCGGGGAGTCATCGCCCAGAAAGCCTCGGGCGGCAGGCGCAGGAGCCCGAGGCCGATGGCCATCGCCCGGCGCCAGGGAAAGGCGCGCACACCGGAATGGCTCACGGCGCACCCCTTCGCTCTCGCGCGCCGCGCTCGCCCGCGCCCACCCCGTCCGCACCCTCTTGCGGACCCGGCGCGCCGAAGGTGGCCTCCAGCAGGCGCGCAACGATGGCCACATAGCCCGCCGCGCCGCCTTCCACCTGCATGGCCGCCACCGCCTCGTCCCGCACGTCGCTTCCGGCGCCGCGCAGCCCCGCGGCGATGATGCGTATGGCATCGCCTGCGCTCATGCGGCCCTGCTCGAAGCGCTCCGCCAATGCCAGGAGGTCCGTCTCGCCAAAGGCGCTCTCCAGCTCCGCCAGCGCGCCGAGGGTGAGACAGAGCACGCGCCGCTCGCCATCGAGCCACGCCTCGATTTCGCCGCGATGGTGATTGGCACGCCGCCCGGCCGCCGCCGCCGACCCTTGCTTCCCGCCCATCACAGCACGGTGAAGGTGAGCGGGCCGGCGGACTCGAGCGCCAGCTCGAAGGCGAGCTCGCCATCGTGACGGCCGGTATATTCGAGCGCGGTCACCTGGAACGCGCCCTGTATGGTGCCGAAATTGGGCACGATCACCTGCCAGTCGCGGATCGTCCCGTTGAAGAAAGCGCTGCGCACGGTCTCGTCCGATGCGGCATCCTTGAAGATCCCGGCGCCGCTCACCCGCGCGGTCTTGACGCCGGCGCCTGCGAGCAGCTCACGCCATTCTCCAACGGACTCGGCGTGGGTGATGTCCACCGTCTCCGCATTGAAGGCGAGGGATCGGGTGCGCAGCCCCGCAATGGTCGTGAAGGTGCCGGCCCCGTCGCTGTCCACCTTGAGCAGGAGATCCTTGCCTTTCTGTGCAACCATGTCGCCTTATCCTCTTGCCAATGTCGCCGCTTGCGCGCGCCGGGGGCACGGCACCCGCCCGCGCGAGGCGGCACTCACGGGGCCGGCTCCGTCACCGCGCGAAAGCGCAGCACGCCGTGAACGAGCTCGCCGTCCACGTCGCGGCGGGCCTCGGAGAAGACGTGCCTCAGATTGACCAGGCTGTGACCGGCGAGGGTGAGCGCCGCATCGTCGAGCACCGCGCGCACCGCATCCATGATGGCGAGGGCCTCCTTCTTGCCGCCACCCTCGGACCAGACATGGATGGTCACCACATGCTCGGCTCCGCTCTCCGTGCCCGTCGACCAGTCGAGTACGCGGCTCGTGCCCAGGGTGACATAGGGAAATGCGGCGTCCTGCGGGGCCTCGTCATGGATGCGGGCACCTCCGAGAAGGCCGGTGAGAGTCGCATCGCCCGCCAGCGCGGCGAAGATCGCCTGCTGCAATGCCCAACTTGCATCGCTCGCCATGTCTCACCTCCGCTCGCCCGCAGAGCCTGGCAGAGCCCGCCCGCGCAGGAGGCGACGGGCAAGCGCGCGCCCGCGCCGGCAAGAGCGTTCCGGAAAACGCACGCGCATTTGCACGCGATCCCGACCAGCCACTCGGACCTCGGCCCGCGCCCCATCGACGCCGAGAAGCGCAAGCGCGCGGACGAGCTGGCCGGCGAGCCTTCTTGCCCGGCGCTCCAGCGCCTCTGTCACCTTGCGGGGCAGCCTGTTCCCCGCGGGCACCTTCCCGTGCATCACAAGCCCCTTTCCTCGCACAGACAGTGCAGCCAGCGCCCGCGCTCGTCCTCGTCGCGCACGCTCAGGATGTGCAGTGCCCGGGCGCCCAGGCGAAAGCGCATCTCGGGCCGCACACCGGCGCGATGGCGGACCGTGACCGCAAAGCGCAGCCGCCCGGTCGTGCGATCGGCCTCATGGCGCTCATCGCCCGCAAGCGGCTGCACACGCGCCCAGAGCGTTGCCACCGCCTGCCAGGCGATGCTCGCCCCGCCGCCGCCATCGCTCGTGCGCACCGGCTCCTCGAGCACGAGGCGCTTGCGCAGGGCACCGATGCTCGCCGGGCTCAAAGCCGCGCCCTCCGGTAGGGCGCGAGCAGCGCACCGATGCCCTCGGGAATCTCGGCCCCGCGCTCGCCCACCAGAACCGGCTCGCGGCGCTCATACCAGTGCGCCACCAGCAACAGGATTGCCTGGCGCAGGGGCGCAGGCACGTCCGCGGGCGCGGCGCCATAGCCTGCGGTAAAGACGATCTCGGCCCCATTCGCCGCGCGCCCCACCGGCGGCCAGCTCACGCCTTGGCCGAGCACGATCCGCGCCGGGTCGCTCGCCGCATCCAGACTATAGCTCGCCGCTTCCAGCGTGGTTGCCGTATCGTCGGCCGCATAGGCGCGCACGGCGCTCACTGCCTGCACCGGGGCGATGGGCAGGGCGAGGCGGCGCGCCGCCGGCCATGCATCGCGCCACCAGGTCCAGGTCTGGGTGATGAAGGCGCGCGAGAGCGTGACCTCCAGATGCGTCCGGGCCGCCGTGATCAGCGTATTGATGAGCGTGTCCTCGTCCGTGGCATCGACACGCAGATGCGCCTTGGCCTCGGCGAGCGACACGGGCTCGCTCGCGGGGGCCGTTGTCAGGATCAATCCCATGGGGCGTGTCCTCGGTAAAAAAGGGCCATCGCGGCGGGGGGAGCACCGCGATGGCCCATCGGCCCGGGAGGAGTGGGAGGAGGATCGGGCCGATTGGCTCTGCGAGCCTCGGGCGCCCGCGCTGGCGGGGCCGCCGGCTCGGCCGATCAGGCAACGCCGAACTTCAAGAGCTTGATGGCGTCGAAATCCTGCACCCCGCCGCCCACACGCTTGGTGGTGTAGAACAGCACATAGGGCTTGGAGGAGTAGGGATCGCGCAGAATGCGGATGCCGATCCGGTCCACCACCAGATAGCCGCGCCGGAAATCGCCGAAGGCGATGGAGTAGCTGTCCGTCGCGATATTCGGCATGTCCTCGGACTCGGCGATGGGGAAGTTCATGAGGCTGGGCGGCGCGCCGGGGCTCGCGGGCGGCTGCCAGAGATAGTCGCCATTGGAGTCCTTGAACTTGCGGATCTCCGCCTGAACCGCGCGGTTCATCAGCCAGTGGGCGTTGGCGCGATAGCCGGCCTTGAGCGTGTAGACGAGGTCGATGAGATCGTCGCTCGGATTGGCCGCATCGAAGGCGCCGGCGGTGCCGGTGGCGCGATAGCCGATATTGCCCCAGCTCCAGCTCGCATTGTCCACCTTGGTGTAGTTGAGCAGGCCGGTGGGCTTGTTGACGCCATCGCCATTGACGAAGGCGCCCCCCTCCTGGGCGGCGAATGCCTGCGCCACCTCCTCGGCGATCCAGGCGTCGATATCCACGGCGGAATCATCGAGCAGGGTCGAGGTCGCCGCCGGCATGGCATAGAGCTCGACGGTCGGGAAGGCGAGCTCGGCCAGCGTCGGCGAGGTGGTCTCGGGCCGCGCATCCGTCTCGCCGACCCAGCCCGTGCCGGGCCCCGAGACCGAGAAGGGCTTCTTGTAGATCGTGGCGCTCACCTGCCGATTGCCGGCGATCTGGCGAATGGGCGAGATGTCCTTGACCGCCTGCATGATGGTGCGCTCGGTGTCATCCGGGACCAGATAGCCGCCATCGGGATTGGAGCCGGCCGACAGCGCCTTCTCCTCGAGGCGCAGGATGGGGCCGGTCTCGCCCTTGCGCACATAGGCGTCGAACGCCGCCTTGTGCTCACGGGCAAGGGCCGAGGAGCGCGGGCCGCTCGTGAGGGAGCGCGCCCCGATCTCCGGGCGCGCATGCTCCAGCGCCAGGGCGTCCATGAAGCGCTTTTGCTCGTCCAGCGCCGCATTGATGCGGGCGAGTTTCTCCTCGGTCACCACGTCGCTCGCCATGCGCTGCTCCAGCTCGGCGAGCCGCGCGTCATTGGTGTCCTTGAAGGCCTCGAAGGCCCGCATGAACTCGTCGAACACATCGGCCATCTCGGCGGGCGATGCGGCCTTGGTCTCGATCGCGTGCCGGCTCTGTTCACTCACGTGTTCGTTGGGATCCATGTCTTTCACCTCTTTCCATCATTGACCAGCCCATCTTTGCGCAGCCGCGCCGCGGCCCGGCGCATCCGCAGCGCGAGCCGAGAGCGCGCGAGCCCACCGGCGGCCTCCCAGCCTGCGCCGCGCTGTCCCGGGCACGGAGCGCGCACCTGCCGGAGGCGAAGGCGTGGCGGATCGCCCGTCCGGGCGCATCGGCGCTCGAACGCCTGCCCCGACGCCAGACGCCGCGCACCGCGCTTGCCGGTCGGTGCAATCCGCAGCACCCGCGCCTCGGGGTGCAGGGGAAAGGTGACGACCGAGATCTCCCAGAGGTCCACCGCCTGGAGCTTGCGCACGCCGGTCTTTGCATCGCGGCGGGCCCGCACCGTGCGGTAGCCGATGGACAGGCCGTCGAGCGCACCGGCGCGCATGAGGGCGAGCACCTCCCGCGCTCTCGCGACCTCCGCCATCAGCCGGCCACGCACGAACAGGCCCTTGCGATCCTCGACGATGGAGAGCCAGACCCCGATGGGCTCGGCCGGATCGTGCTGGAACAGGAGCTTGATGCCAGAGGGGCCGCGCCGGCGAAGGCTCTCGCGAAAGGCGCCCGGCAGGACGATGTCGCGGCCCATGTCCTCGATGCCGAACACGCTCGCATAGCCCTCGAAGACGCCATCCGCCGCTACCTGCTTGAAATCCAGGCGCGCGAACTTGGTCTCGCACGCGATCGGGCGAAGGCGAGGGGTCATGAGAGTTCCATCAATTTGCTGTGAAACCACTTGGGTCAGGGGCACGCGCGCGGCATCCCTGCCGCCTGGCCGCACCGGCTCGCCACCATCGCCGAGCATGCGCCAAGGCCCGCCCTCAGCCGAGGCGGTCGCCGCCTTCGACGGGGCCGAGGCCGACCGCGGCGCGCTTCTCGTTGAGGGTCAGGAAATCGGCGGCCTGAAGGCGCGTCCAGAGCGCCTCGCGCTCCGGCCCCAGGGCCTCGATGCGGTCGAGATCGGGGCGCAGCTCCAGGCGCCTGCCACCCGGCACGGCTGCATCCGCGAAGGCGGGCGCGAGCCAGCTTGAGAGCGCCTTCGCCGTGCGTGCCACGAGGGGCAGGACCGTCTGGCGCCAGAACGTCCGGTTGGCCTCGCGATAGTTCGAGAAGGTGTTGTCTCCCGGAATGCCGAGCAGCATGGGCGGCACGCCGAGAGCGAGGGCGATCTCGCGCGCCGCGACATATTTCGCCTCGATGAAATCCATGTCCTTGGGCGTCAGCGCCATGGATTTCCAGTCGAGCCCGCCCTCGAGCAGGAGCGGCCGGCCGGCATTGGCCGCGCCCTGGAAGCTTGCCTCCAGCTCGGCCTTGAGCCGCTCATATTGCTCGCCCGTGAGCGCGCCGTCCGCCGAGGCATAGACCAGCGCCCCGGACGGCCGCTCCTGCTCGAGGGCGGGC
>JALUTE010000053.1 GCA_027058255.1 Methyloligella sp.
GTCATGCGGTTGTGCGCGCGGATTCGAGATCGAGACCCGCGCGCACAACCGCATGACTGCGCGGCAGGATGCCTTGGCGGCCGAGCCCGACACGCCGGAGATCGCCCCCGGCGGCCCGCGCATGCGCCGGGCGCGCCTGCCCTGGGGCGCCGTCATGACGGCTCTTGCAGCGCGGCGCCTTCCGGCCCGCCTCTCCTGCGATGCCGGCAGCTATCTGTGCAATCTGGTGCTCTATCGCTCCCTCGGCCATGCGCATACCCGCCCCATGCCGCGCTATACGGGGTTCGTGCATATTCCGGCGGCGCTCCAGGGTGTGCGGATGGGACGGCGCGTCGAGACGGCCGGCGGGGCCGCCATGGGGCTCGAGGACGCCGTGCAGGGCGGCCTTGCCATTGTCGCGGCCTGCCTGAGCGCGGCGCACGCAAGCGCTTGAGACCTGCGGGCCGGGAGCGCGCACGCAATGGAGAACGGGAAGGAGCGGGCCATGGCGGTGGACAGGCGGCGGTTTCTGGGAGGCGCGCTCGGCGGCGGCCTCGGTGCGGGATTCGCAATCGGCAAAGCGAGCACGGCGGCGGGTGCCGGTGCGATGACGGCGGCGACGCTCGCCGGCATTGCGCCCGCACACGCCGCCATGCCTGCGCGCACGGGCGCCGTGAGCGCCTCGGCATTCGGTCTCGACCCATCGAGTCGGCGCGACCAGACGGCACGGCTCCAGCGTGCCATCGACCAGACAAGCGGGAAGGGCCTCGCCCTCGCCCTGCCGCCCGGCACCTATCGCATCGGCGCCATACGCCTGCGGCCCGGCACGCAAATCCTCGGCACGCCCGCGCGGACCCTGTTGCGCTTTGGCGGAGGGGCGCATTTCCTGATGGCCCGCAACGCCAGGGATGTGCGCCTCGAAGGGCTGGTGCTCGACGGTGCGCACACCCCTCTCGACGCCAGGCGCGGCGCGGACGGGCTCCTCTCCGCCGACGGCTGCGCCGGTCTCGTCCTCGCCGACATGGACGTGCGGGGCAGCACGATGAACGGCCTGTCCCTGCGGCGCGTCTCCGGCCATGTCACCAGTTGCACGCTCTCCGATTGCGCGGAGGCCGGCCTGTTCAGCCTCGATGCCTCGGGCCTGACCATCGCTCACAACCATGTGCAGGACTGCGCGAACAACGGCATTCTGGTCTGGCGCAGCGCGGCGGGCGAGGACGGCACGCTGGTGCTGCACAACCGGATCGAGCGCATTGGCGCAAGGAGCGGCGGCTCGGGCCAGAACGGCAATGGCATCAACCTCTTTCGCGCCGGGGCCTGCCTCGTCTCCGGCAACCGGATCGCCGATTGCGCCTTTTCCGCCATTCGCGCCAATGGCGCCTCCAACGTCCAGATTCTTGCGAACAATTGCACCCGCCTCGGCGAGGTCGCGCTCTATGCCGAGTTCGCCTTCGAGGGTGCCGTGATCGCGGACAATCTGGTGGACGGGGCGGCCACGGGCATTGCCGTGACCAATTTCGACCGTGGCGGCCGGCTTGCCGTGGTGCAGGGCAATCTCCTGCGCAACCTCACCCGGCGGGAGGCCGCCGAGGACAAGCGCGGCAATGGCATCTCGGTTGAGGCCGACACGGTGGTGAGCGCAAACGTGATCGAGAAGGCCGAGAACATCGCCATCGCCGCCGGCTGGGGCCGCCACATGCGCGACGTGATGATCACCTCCAACCTGCTGCGCGAGGCGCGGATCGGCATTGGCCTGGCATCGGACCCGGCCGCGGGCGCCGCCTATGTCACGGGCAACATGATCGCCAGCATGCGCGAGGGCGCCATCCGCGCCATGGATTTCGACCGGCCCATCGGCCCCGACCTCGCCCGCGCCAGCGCCGAGCCCTATCCTCACCTCACCATATTCGGCAATGTGGCCCGCTAGTGCAGTGA
>JALUTE010000054.1 GCA_027058255.1 Methyloligella sp.
GTGACAATCAGAAGCTTCTTCATTCGCCTCTCGCAGACCGCACCGTTCACGCCACGGCGGCAGCCACACCCCGTTCGTCAGCCGGCGGAGCCATCAGGGGGCCGCCGCGGTCAG
This sequence comes from Methyloligella sp., assembly GCA_027058255.1. GTDB lineage: Bacteria > Pseudomonadota > Alphaproteobacteria > Rhizobiales > JALUTE01 > JALUTE01. The sequence continues at coordinate 115 of JALUTE010000054.1, forward strand.
CTCCTCCAGGGCCCGGGCCAGTCGCCCCCACGACATTTCCCGCCGAAGCAGCTCCACCTCGTGGCTCCAGTCCACCTCGGTCCGGCGCTCAAGGAAACGCAGAATGGCGTCCGAGAGAGCCACTGGATCCGCTGGTGGCACGAGCAGGCCCGTCCTGCCCGGCCTGACCATCTCCGGGAGACCGCCCACCGCAGTGGTGATGACGGGCCGCCCGTACGCGTAGGCCATCGGGATGATGCCGCTCTGCGTCGCCGTCAGGTAGGGAAGCACCACCGCGTCCGCTGCCGCAAAGAGCACCCCCACCTGCTCATTGGGGACGTACTCATCGTAGAAACGCACCCGATCGGCAATTCCCAGCTCAGCTGCCAGCTCCTCGTAGCGCCGCAACGGCTCGTAGAATTCACCAGCCACGACAAGCCGGGCATCGGCTGCGCTCACGACAGTTGCGAAGGCGCGCAGCAGGGTTTCCAGTCCCTTGTAAGGCCGGACGTAGCCGAAGAAGAGCAGAACCGGCGCATCCTGGGGAAGGCCGAGCTCAGCCCTCGCGCGTTCCTTTTCCACCGCGCCCGCTGGTACGTCCACCGGGTGAGGGACTCTGCGGAACCGGGCTCCCGGTCGAAAGCCGAGGAGGTCCCGCTCCACGGGTTCGGACATCACAACGAAGGCGTCGGCCTGTCTCAGGCCGAGCCGGTTCAGAAGCGGGCCACCCGGTTGCTTTTCGTGCGGCGTGATATTGTGGCAAATCCACAGAACCCGTGCGCAGCGCCTCAGGATGCGCGAAATCACCCCATATGCAGGCGCGAAAAAGGGCATCCAGTAGTGCAGAACAACCGCATCCGGCCGACGCGCGGCCGCGCGTCGCGCCGTCTCCAGCCAGGTGATTGGATTCACCGAGTCAAGGATGGGCATGGAGGGAATCCGGAACGCCAGGCGGCTGTGATCTTCCTGGTGGCGTCCGGGAAAGAGAAGCGCGGGGTACTGACGCTTGAAATTCAACGCGTACACGTCGTGACCACGCTGTCGCAGCACCTGATACAGGCGGGCGTTGAAGACGGCGATGCCACCGCGAAGGGGATAGGCTGGCCCGATCAGCACAAATCGCATCCAACTCCCGCGCCTGCGTTATTCGAGGGCCTCGCGCACCGAGTACGGCATGCGCTCTCTCTGCGTCTCGGTGATCATCTCGCCAATCAGCCCGATGGAGATGAACTGCACGCCGACAATGATCAGCAGCAGCCCGAGAAACAGCAGCGGACGGTTGCTCAGGTAAACCGAGGCGAAGAGGCGCTGGTAAGTCAGGTACGCCAGAATCAATACGCCTGCCAGTGCCGACACCAGACCGGGGACGCCGAAGAAATGCAGGGGGCGCTTGCCGTAGCGCGTCAGAAACAGCACCGTGATCAGGTCGAAAAGCCCGCTTTTCGCCCGCGTCAACCCGAATTTGCTCCGGCCGTAACGCCGCGGCCGGTGCTCCACGACCCGTTCGGTGACGCGGAATCCCTGCCAGTGGGCCAGCGCCGGCAGAAACCTGTGCAGCTCGCCGTACACATTCACCGCCTCAATGACCTCGCGCCGGTAGGCCTTCAGGCCACAGTTGAAATCGTGTAGCCTTATCCCGGCGACCAGGGAAGTGGCCCAGTTGAACAGCCTGCTGCTGATACGCTTACCGAGGGAATCGCGACGCTTCTTCTTCCAGCCCGACACCAGGTCCCAGCCCTTCTCAAGGTCCTCAAGCAGGCGGGGGATTTCCTCCGGATTGTCCTGCAGGTCCGCGTCCATCGTCACGATGATCCGTCCC
>JALUTE010000055.1 GCA_027058255.1 Methyloligella sp.
GTCCTGAAGACGTGAGCAGTGGTCCAGGTCCGGCCCCCGGACAGGCCGTATACCCAGGGCGGGCGGGCTTCTTCGGCCCGCCCGTTCTTCGTTGGCGGGAAGGTCGGCGAGGCTCGTCCCGCCGCGAAGCGCGGGGGTTGCCATTCATGGCGTGAATGATTATCATTCACGGCATGAATGTTCTTCCCAGGGCTGTCGAGGGCGCTCTTCGGCGCCGGCTCCGCGTGATGCCCGCCGTCGTCGTGACCGGTGCGCGCCAGACGGGCAAGAGCACCCTCGTCGAGAAGCTCGTCCCCGGGCGCCGGCAGATGTTCTCCCTCGACGATCTGGATGTGCTCGATGTGGCCCGCCGCGATCCCGAGGCGCTGCTGGGCGGGAAGCGCCCGGTCACCCTGGACGAGGTCCAGCGCGTGCCCGAGCTCCTGAGCGTCATCAAGCGGGCGATCGACCGGGATCGGACGCCGGGCAGGTTCCTGCTCACCGGCTCGGCAAACCTCCTGGTCATGAGGCGCGTTTCGGAGACCCTTGCCGGCCGCGCGAGCTGGCTGGGCCTCTGGCCGATGACCCGTGCCGAACAGCGGGGAGCCGGTCGGGCGGGGGCATGGGAAGAGCTGCTGGCAGAGCCTGAAGCGAAGTGGCTCGAGCTGCTCGAGGCCCGTGACGCGGGACGCGAGGACTGGCGGGTACTCGCCAGGCGCGGGGGGTTCCCGACGCCCGCCGTGCACCTGCGGACGCGAGCCGACCGGGCGATCTGGTTCGATGGATACGTTCGTACGTATCTCGAGCGTGACCTGCGCGAGCTGTCGGCAGTCAGTTCGCTCCCCGACTTCCGCCGGCTGATGCGCGCTGCCGCGCTCCGGCTGGGCCAGCTCGTCAATCAGACCGAACTGGGGCGAGACGTGCGACTGTCCCAGCCTACGGTGCATCGCTGGCTCAACCTGCTCGAGACCTCGTACATCGTGGTGCGGCTGCCGGCCTGGAGCGGGAATCTCACCAGGCGCATCGTCAAGTCGCCCAGGCTCTACTGGGGCGATACCGGCCTGGCTCTCCATGTCGCCGGGCAGGAAGAACCGTCGGGCGCCCATCTCGAGAACCTCGTCCTGCACGACCTGCTTGTCTGGCGCGACGCTCGGGCCGAGGACGCCGGCGTCTTCTACTGGCGCACGACGACCGGCGAGGAAGTCGACTTCGTCGTCGAAGCGGGCGGCGAGATCCTGCCGATCGAGGTCAAGGCCGGCTCCCGGCCCCGGCTCCGTGATGCCGCCCATCTGCGCACCTTCCGCAGACTGTGCCGCCGCAAGGCGCGCTCCGGCCTGCTGCTCCACGCCGGCACCGCGCTGGAATGGATCGCGCCAGACGTGCTCGCGGCGCCGTGGTGGAAGGTACTGTGACCGACGCGCCGCCGGCCGGCACCGCGCGTCCGGTTCACCAGGGGACTGCCGTCGCGGTAAGATCCCGCCGTGCGCTCGCCCCGCGCGCCCGTGACCTTGCCATGGACCTGAGCCGGATCGCGCAGCCTTCCATCGCCGTCGGCGCAGTCGGCCTTGTCGCCGGTGGCACCGCAGGTCCGAGTTCGAGCCTGGGCGCGGACCGGGCGAAGGTGTCCGCGTCACCGGGATCGTGAGCGGGAGGAGACGGAGTGGCGAGAAGCGAGAGAGGTGGCAGGCGACTGGTCACGGCATACCTCGAGGGTGTGTCCTGGAGCGTGTTCGAGCAGTATCCGGAGGTGGTCCGCGAGCTGATCCGAGGACATGCCGGCGTCTATGCGCTCTACAAGAGGGATCGCCTGTACTACGTCGGGCTGGCCAGCAACCTGATGAGCCGGATCAAGCAGCACCTGCGCGACCGGCACCATGGTTCGTGGGACCGTTTCAGCGTCTATCTCACGCTTGACGACCGTCACATGAAG
>JALUTE010000056.1 GCA_027058255.1 Methyloligella sp.
CTACCGGATCTTTGCCGCCCGCTGGCGCCGGACGATGGGCTGGGCCCTCCGCCCGGCCGATGCGGCGCTCGTCTTCGACCGGCCGCAGGTCTCGCCGCGGCGCCACACCGCCAGCGTCTACATCGTCCTCTTCCACCGCGGCTGCGCGGTCGGCGAGGGGGTGCTGCCCAAGCTGATCTGGTCGGCCTGGCAGGCCGGGCCGGGCGTCTGACGGAGGCGGCTGCGATGACGCCGGAGGAAAGGATCGCGGCCCTGGAGGTGGAGATGCGGCAGACCCGCGAGGACCTGCACGAGATCAAGGAGGATGTGCGGGCGATCCGCCAGACCCTGGCCGAGGCGCGCGGCGGCTGGAAGCTGATCCTGGCGGTCGGCTCGGCGAGCGCCGTCCTCGGCGGCCTGGCGGCCAAGCTCGGGATCACCTGGAGAGGCTGATGGAGGTCCGCCGCGAGCAGGTTCAGATCGGCGTCCTCAGGGGACAGAGCCGGCGCGTCGTCCTCTTCGTCGACTCGCCGAGCATCCGCGAGAGCCTGCTCATGACGGCCGAGGACGCCCGGGCGATCGCCCGCTCGCTCGAGCGCATGGCGGCGGAGGCCGAGGATGCTGATCCGGGCGGATAGCTGGCAGGCGGTTGGGCGCGAGGGCTGGACCTGGAGCCATTTCAGCCCACGCGAGATGGCTTGCCATCACTGCGGCCGGCTGGTCATCGACGATGCCCTGCTCACCCTGCTCGAGACCATGCGGCTGATGCTCGGCCGGCCGCTGCCGGTCACCTCCGGCTATCGCTGCCCGGAGTGGAACGAGCGGGTGGCTCGGACCGGGCGCGACGGGCCGCACACCACCGGTCAGGCGGCCGATATCCGGATCCACGGTGGCGATGCGCTGAGCCTGATCCGGGTCGCAACCGGGCTCGGGGTGCGCGGGCTCGGGGTGCAGCAGCGGGGCGAGTATTCGGGCCGCATCGTCCACGTCGATCTGTGCGAGGACGGGCCGGGGCGGCCGCGGCCGTGGGTGTGGACCTACTGAGGAGGCGATGATGATCTCGGTGATCTGGTGGCTGATCGACCGCCTGCGCGAGCCCTCGACCTGGGCCGCCCTGGCGGCGAGCGGGGTGCTGGCTCTGGTCGGGCTCGATCCGCAGAGCGACCTTTGGCGCGCGATCGTCTCGGTCGGCACGGCGGTCGCCGGCCTGATCGGCGTCATCCTGCGGGAGCGGCGGACCTGATGCCGTGGGAGCTTGTCCCCTGGGTCCTGTTCGGCCTGATGTTCGGCGTCGTGATTCTGCTCAGCTATCTGCGCGGGCGGGCGGCCGAGCGGGCGGAAATCGAGGAGGCCCGGCGTGAAGCGGCGCAGCGTCAGGCACGGGCTGGCGCTGGCCGCCTGTCTGCTCGCGAGCGGCTGCGCCAGCACCGCTTCTGACTGCCCGCCGCTCGCGCCCTACACGGCGGCCGAGCAGGACCAGGCAGCCTACGAGCTCGAGCGGCTGCTCGACCCATACGGTCGGCCGCGGCTGCTCGAATATCCGCCCGGCTCGGGCCGGCGGGTGCCGATGATCCTGCCCCGGATGCTTGATGACTACGCGCGCCTGCGCGCCATGGTGCGGGCCTGCGAGGGGTGAGGCGTTTTACACACCGCCCCTAACGCATTGATGTTTCATGCCCTGAACAAACAGTGAAAAGTGAAAAACGCCGTTGAGGGCAAAACAATTACACCTAACAAATGGTTATCGCGCCTCCCCTCAATGGCGCAGGCATAATGTCAGGGGATTCAATGCGTTAGCCTGTCTGAGGGGTCAGATATCCTGACCTTGTTTTACACTTTCCGCCGATCTGTTTTTCATTTCGTTCGCCGGCCGTTCCTCAAGCCGGTGAATCGCTGCCTTGGCGAGGCGGCGCTGAGAGGCGTCCCGG
>JALUTE010000057.1 GCA_027058255.1 Methyloligella sp.
CGGCTTCCAGGGCAACCAGCGGGACATCATGGTCATCTCCACCGTGGTCGACGACGGCGACCTCGGCTCGCTGCGGTTCGTGGACGATCCGAACCTGTTCAACGTGATGGTGACCCGGGCCCGGCAGGCCATGATCGTCGTCACCTCGCTGACGGAGGGCGACGAGGGCTCCGGCCTCGCGATCTGGCGAGACGTCTCCGATATCGCATTGCGGCCCGAAGCCCTCGTCGCGGCAGGCGTCGTGCTGGCGGCGGGTCTTCTGGCGACGCTGCTGGTGCGCGGAAAGCTGCGAAAGGGCGGAGCCGGGGGCGGGCTCGTTCTCCTCGCCACCTGGCTCGGGGCGTCGGCGGCCCTGCTCCTCGCCCTGGCGACGCTCGCATTCGGGCTTCGCGGATTTGTCGTCGCGGGCGGTCTCGTCTGGGCGGTGAGCGCACTCATGGCGGCGCCGAGCGTGCGCGATGCCATGCGAGCCCTCGTATCGCGGAGCGATGAGGGCGCCAGCAAGGCGATCGTCATTCCCGTCACCGTGTCTCATGACAGCGATCCCGAGCAGGTTCGAGCCATGCTGCATGCCATCGGCCAGAGCTATCCGCGCCGGGCCGCGCAAACGCGCGTGGAGGCGGCCTTTCGAGACATCTCGCAGGCTGGATTGGATTTTGCCCTGACGCTGACCCTGGCCGACGGAGAGGAGATCGAGGCCAGCGATGCCGCCTCGGAGCTGCGCAGCGTGCTTGTCCGGGCGTTCCGCGAGGCGGGGATCGAGATCGCCTCGCCTCAGACCGGGGTGCGCCTGCGCGATCTCGACGGTCTCAAGGCCGCGATCGGGCGGGCCGTCGCCGCACGGCGCGGCCGGACGGAGGAGGAGGGATAGAGCTTCGCGATGCTCTGGTGCGGGCACGCTGTCGCCGGGCGTGTGCGCCACGCCTCGATTGCAGATGGCTCCTTGTGTGGATGCGGCGCCGCCAGCCCTCAGTCGTCGCGATAGACGCGCTCGCGCTGCTCGTGCTGCTCCTGCGCCTCGATGCTGAGGGTAGCAATCGGGCGGGCGTCGAGGCGCCTCAAGCTGATGGGCTCGCCCGTGACCTCGCAATAGCCGTAGGTCCCATCCTCGATCCGCTCCAGAGCGGCATCGATCTTGGCGACCAGCTTGCGCTGGCGGTCGCGGGCGCGCAGCTCCAGGGCCCGCTCGGCCTCGGTTGTGGCCCGGTCCGCGACGTCTGAATACTGTGACGTGCCTTCGTGCAGATGATGCAGCGTCTCGCGATTGAGGCGCAATATCTCTTCTCGCCAATCGAGGAGTTTCTTGCGGAAATACGCCCTTTGACGCGCATTCATGAACGGCTCGTCCGGCGAGGGGCGGTATTCGCTCCTGCCATTGCCGGAACCGTTGTTCCGGCGCCGCTTTACCGTTCGGCGGCGGCCATTCGTTTTCTTGCGCTCGACCATGGACAGCCTCTGAACCCTTGCGACATTCCCATTACCAGACCCTGACGGATCGGGGCCAGACCCGTGCCGGATCGGAGCGGCCGATCCGTCCCTTAGGGTGGCTTCGGGGCCGAAGCAAGACCCGTGCCCCGTATTTAAATCGCTGCACCGCCAAGTCAAGCATGCGGCGCAAGAAGAGAGGGGTGCGCGTGGGCCGACGCCCTTTCACCCCGGGCGTAGCGGTCCGGGACCTGCGTCACGGGCATGGTCTGGCCTGCGGCGACCCGTGTTTGCGTGCATATATTGCGATAATACACGTTTACCGTGTATTCAGATGTTTGACCCATCATTGGCGCATCGGACAACGGCCAAGCGCATACGGGAAGAGAAGCCATGATGGCGAACACGTTGCCGTTCCCGCCCCCCGAAGGCGGCCATGCCCGCATTCGTCCCGAATGCCGCCCTTCGTCTGCC
>JALUTE010000058.1 GCA_027058255.1 Methyloligella sp.
TCGGACTTCTGTCCCCACGGGACAAGCGACTTGAGATCCAACATGGCTCTGCCTCCTCTCGAATGCAAGGAACTCCACGGGTGCCGCCCCGTCCGCCGGCCCGGCGCGGGGACGCCCGCCCCCGCGTGCCTCGGGCCCCGGCGCGGGCCGGGGCGGCGGCGTTTCACGTCACGCGGCCTGATGCTCGATCGTCTTGGGCTTCTCGGTCTTGGTGCCGATCTCGATCTTGCGCGGCCGCATCTCCTCGGGCAGCTCGCGCTTGAGCTCGATGGTCAGGAGACCGTTCTCGAGCGTCGCGCCCTCGACCTCGATGAACTCGGCCAGGTCGAAACGGCGCTCGAAGGACCGGGTGGCGATGCCGCGATGGAGATAGTCGGCGCCGTCACGCTCCTTCATCTTCCCGCGCACGATCAGCCGGTTCTCCTCGGTGACGATCTCGATATCGTCCTTCGAGAACCCGGCCACCGCCATCACGATGCGATAGCGGTCCTGTCCATGCTTCTCGATGTTGTAGGGCGGATAGGTCCAGCCGCCCTCCTCCATCCGCATGGCGGTGGAGAGGATCTGCGGCAGACGGTCGAACCCGACCGTGGAACGGAACAGAGGGGTAAAGTCGAGGTTTGCCATAGCCATCCTCCTTATCTTGAGCGATACCTACGGTCTTCACCTTCGCGGGACCCCCTTATGGGCGATCCCACCCTTGATTTAGGAAGGCGGAACGGCCCTTCAAGCCCCCGCAGGCGCCGCCGCGCGGGCCGCGATCAGGACCTCGGAGGGGATGGCGAACGGCGCGAGGGTGCTGTCGTGAAGCGTCATCCATGCGGGGCCTGTCACGAACCTCGACAGGCGAATGGGCCGGCAGCCTCCGACACGCTCGGGGGCGAGGCGATGGACGAGGGACCAGAGGCGCGAGACGGCGCGCGAGGGCCATGTCCGCCCATGGGTGAGGCTCGCGAGGCAGAGAAGTCCGCCCGGGGCGAGCACCCGGCCGGCCTCGGAGATGAGCGCGCGAATATCGCTCTCGCTCAACAGATCGGCCACATAGGTGGAGACGAAGCGGTCGGCCCAGCCATCGCCGGTGGGCAACCGCATGGTGCCATCGGTGAGGCGGATCTCGGCGCGCCCGCGCCATGGCGCGAGGCGCGCGCTCGCGAGCCGCACCATCACGGGGCTGATGTCGAGCCCCAGATAGCGTGCATCCCCGGGCAGCACCTCTTGCAGGAGCCGTTCGGCCAGCCGTCCCGTGCCGCAGCCCATCTCCACCACGGCCCGCGCCGTGCCGAAACGCCCTTCCGCGACAAGCCGGTCGAGCGGCGCGTCCTCGTAGAATCCCTGTGCGTCCTGGCGCGCGCCGAACCGGTCGTAGAAGGCCCTGGCCCGGTCGTAACCGAGCGTCCGGCTCACCGGGCGAGCTCCGCCAGGCCCCGATAGAGATCGAGCGCCTCGGGGTTGGCGAGCGCCTCGCGGTTCCTCACCTCGCGGCCGTGCACGATGTCGCGCACGGCAAGCTCCGTGATCTTGCCCGACCTGGTGCGCGGAATGTCCGCCACCTGGATGATCTTCTTCGGCACATGTCGCGGCGAGGCGCCGTCACGGATGCGCTGGCGGATGGTCTCGCGCAAGGCATCATCGAGGGTGAGCCCCTCGCGCAGCACGACGAACAGCACGATGCGCACATCGCCCTCCCACTCCTGGCCGATGGCGATGGCCTCGACCACCTCGTCGAGCTGCTCCACCTGGGCATAGATCTCCGCCGTCCCGATGCGCACGCCGCCCGGATTGAGCGTGGCATCGGAGCGCCCGTGAATGATGATGCCGCCATGGACCGTCCACTCGGCGAAGTCGCCATGGTGCCAGACCCCGGGGAAGCGCTCGAAATAGGCCGCCCGGTATTTCTCGCCATCCGGGTCGTTCCAGAACCCGATCGGCATGGAGGGGAAGGGGCGTGTGCACACCAGCTCGCCCTTGCCGCACGGCAGGGGTCGGCCCTCGTCGTCGAGGACATCCACGGCCATGGCCAGGCCCGGCCCCTGAATCTCGCCCCGCCAGACCGGTTTCAGAGGATTGCCGAGCACGAAGCAGCCGCAAATGTCGGTGCCGCCCGAGATGGAGGCCAGGTGCACGTCCGGCTTGATGGACTCGTAGACGAAGTCGAAGCCTTCCGGTGCAAGGGGGGAGCCGGTCGAGGTCAGAGTGCGCATTGCGCCGAGGTCATGGGTGCGGGCGGGGCGCAGGCCGGTCTTGCGCAGGGCGTCGATGAACTTGGCCGAGGTGCCGAAGAAGGTGATGCCCTCCTCTTCGGCGAAGTCGAACAGGATGCGCTCGGAAGGGTGGAAGGGCGAGCCGTCATAGAGCATGAGCGTGGCGCCCGAGGCGAGGGCGGAGACCAGCCAGTTCCACATCATCCAGCCGAGGGTCGTGAAATAGAACACGCGGTCGCCCGGGCGTATGTCGCAATGGAGCTGCTGCTCCTTCACATGCTGCAACAGCGTGCCACCCGCGGAGTGGACGATGCATTTGGGAACGCCCGTGGTGCCCGAGGAGAACAGGATGTAGAGCGGATGGGCGAAGGGCAGCATGGTGAAGCGGGGATGGGCAGGGGAATCGGCAAGGTCGCTCTCGTTCCAGATGTGCACGCCTAGCCCGTGGCAGGAGGCGCGCAGGCGCGACGCGAATTTTTCCGCCCCGCCCCGATAGGGGACGATCACGACCTCTCGCAGCGTCGGGAGCTGGCTCGCGATGTCCACCACCTTGTCGGCGAGGGAGAAGGTTCGCCCGTTATAGTCGTAGGAATCGCAGACAATCAGGAGTCCGGGCTCGATCTGGCGGAACCGGTCGAGCACGCCGCGGACGCCGAAATCTGGCGAGCAGGACGACCAGACCATGCCCGACGCGGCGGCCCCGAGCATGGCGCCGACGGCCTCGGGCAAGTTGGGCAGAAGGCCCGCGACGCGGTCGCCGACGCCAAGGCCCGCGGAATCCATTATGGTCTGAAAACCGCCGGCCATGCGCGCCAGGAGGGCCCGGCTCACCGTCCGCTTCACTTTGTCCTCGCCGCGAAAGACGATTGCCGCGCTCTCGCCCCCCTCGCGCAGTAGGTTTCTGGCAACATTCAGGCGTGCGTCGGGAAAGAAGCGGGCGCCTGGCATGCGATCGCCGTCGACGAGGAAGGGGCCATCGCCCTTGTCGCCCAGTATGCCTGCAAAATCCCAGAGGGCGGAACAGAAGCGGGGTGGCTCGGTAACCGAGATGGCATGCAGCGCATCGGCGGCCGCAACCGAATCCGTGCTGTCCGAAGGCGGCGCCACGCCGAGATCCGCTCCGGCCATGAACCGCGAGAGGTTGGATGTGCGCAAGGTCTTTTCGTCGGGTTGCCAAAGCGGTTCGGTCATGGCACTGCCTCCATCGTGTCCGGCGTCGTGCGGGGCGCACCGACGGGCTCCCGCCCGAGCGTTGGAAGACCATGATAGTTGAGGGTGGCTTCGTGCCCAATCACGACGATGGCCGTGTGCCGCCGGCTCATGTCGGCGCCCGGCCTGTCATCCGCCTGTCAGCCCACCCATGCTACGCTGGTGACAGCCGGTGGAGGGCAGGACGATCGATAAACCACGCCAGGCGCAGCGATACGGGACGGCGTGCCGCCGGCATGGAACCGCACCGGACGCAATGGCCGGCCGTGCGGAGCGCTCTGCGGAGCGCATCGGGATGCGTGCGATGAGAGCAATGTCGAAGCTGCGCAGGAGGTGCCGGTGGCCGGCCTTGCTGACCGTCGCGCTCGCGGCCGCGGTTCTGGCGGCGCTCCGCGGTGGCGGCTGGCTTGCGCCCATGTGGCGTCTGGCGCAGGCGGTGGCGAGTGAAGGCGGCCCCGTCGTCCATATTACGCGTCCCATCCGGCTCGGACCCGGGCCGGCGATCGTTCTGGAATCGGGGCGGCTGGTGCTCGCGAGCACGTCGGGTTCGCCATCGAAGGCCAGGGGCTTGTGGGGTTTCGGCGCGGACGAGACCGAGGGCAGCGCCGAGCTCGTCCTCACAAGGCCGCGCATCCGCGTGGAGATGGAGCCGGCGCCGCCCGTCGCGGCTGCGGTCGCGGGCATGCCGCGCGGATCCGCTGCGCCCGGCCGCCACGCGCAAAGGGGGCCGGACATGGCGGAGATGACCGCGGCCCTCGGTCGCGTCATCGCGCGCGTGGCGTTCAAGTCGCTCAGCATTCACAAGGGCACGATCACCGTTCCCGGCTCGGGCGAAAAATCGCACGTCCTCGAGGCATTCGATGCCGAGATCGCGCCGTCGGCAGGCAACGCAGGCGGCGCGACGGGCAAGGGCGCCTTCACCTACAAGGGGCGGCGCGTGCGATTCACCTTCACGCTCGGCGCCGGCGATGGCGGCAAGACGCCCGCCGGTCACCTCAAGCGCAGCCTCATCCTCGATCTTGCCGGCGATCTCATGACGGCGCAGTTCGAGGGCAATCTCGCTCTGGCCGGCGGGCTGAGACTCGAGGGCAAGGCGGTGCTCGACGTCCCGGATCTGCGCGCCGCCGCCAGCTGGCTGGGCTATCCTCTTCCGGGGCGGCGCGGCATGCGGGGCATCTCGGCGCGCGGTGCCTTTTCGTGGCACGCGGGCACCCTGTCCTTCACCGATGCCGAATACGCCATGGACGGGAATACCGCCGTGGGAGCCCTCATCCTGGACCTCACCAAGCCCCGCCCGTCCCTCGACGGCACCTTGGCCTTTCGCCGTCTCCAGCTCACGCCCTATTTCGCCGATCCCGCGCCGAGCAGGAGGAAGGAAAAGAAGGAAGAGGGGAAGAAGGGGACGCCAGAGGTCGCCCCCGCCATGCAGTCGGCGCCTCTCGCCAGCATTGTGCGGGGCAGCTATCTTGGATTTCCCCTGATGCAGCGCGTCGATGCCGATCTGAGGGTTTCCGCCAGCGCCGTTGAGATCGGCGCTCTCAAGGCGGGAAAGAGCGCCATTTCGCTCACGCTGCGCTCGGGGCGCCTGCTGGCGGACATTGCCGAGATCGAGCTCTGCGGCGGCATGGGGGAGGGGCAGATCGAGGTGGACGGCACGGCGCCTGAGACGGGCCTTGCCGTGCGGTTCCGCGTGGCCGACGCGGCGTCGGCGCCCTGCCTGACGGCGCTGTTCGCGAATGCACCTCTCGAAGGGCGCGCGGCCATCAGCGCCGATTTGACGGCGCGAGGCAATACGGTGCCGGACCTTGTTGCAACGCTCAACGGGAAAGTGGGCGTCAGCTTGGAGAAGGGCGGCCGGTTCAACCTTGCTCTGGACCGGCTGCTCGCTCCGGAGGACCGGGACGCGCTGGCGCGCATGGGGCTCGCGGGCGTGGGCGAGGCGTCCTTCGAGGCGTTGCGTGCGACCTTCATTCTGCGCGATGGTAGCGCCTACAGCGAGACCTTCCGGATCGAGGCCGGCGGGCGCGTCATTACAGGCGATGGAACCGTCAACCTGGCCGCGCGGCAAGTCTACATGCGTCTGGATGCGCCTTTGCCGGCGAAATCCTCGCCGCCCGCGACGCCCGGGAGCGAGCGGGGGGGGGAGGCGCAAGCAGCGGGCATCACCGTTCACGGGCCATGGGCGCGGCCGAGGCTCGTGCTCCCGCAGCGCGAGGCCGCGCCGTGAGGGGATCGCGAGCCGTCACCAAGGCGATGCCTGCCAAATGACGCGATGCATGGCGAATGACACGTGGACAGGACACATCTTCGCGTTATAACCGGGCGTTCTGGTCGGGACCGACACTGTTCTTGCAGTCGCATGTCTCGCGTCGAGAGGGAGGAATCCGGAGCCATGACCATCAAGGGCGTCACACGAGCCGCGACGATCGGACTTTCCGTCTTGGCTCTGATCGGGGGCTCGCCGGCCGGTCTTGCGCAGCAGGCGGCCCTGTCCAGCACGGGCGACGAGAGCAGTGAGCACGCGCTCTTGCAGCGCAGCGCGGAGATCTATCGCGAGACCGAGCGGGCCATATTCGCCTGGGCACGCGCCCAGGGCCGCTCGGCCTCCTTGGCGGCGCAGCGTCCCGAAAGCGCCGCTGCCGCCACTGCCGCGCCGGTTCGCGACTGGTCCGATGCCGAGGCGGCCTTGCGCGCACGCGCCGCCAAGGAGGCCGAGCGCTTGCGGCGGGCGGCAGCGCTCTATCGGCAGACGGAAAAGAGCATTGACGCCTGGGCGCGCACGGCACGCAAGACGGCCAAGGCGCCGGCACGCGCGGCCAGTGCTCCGGCTGCTTCCGCGCGCGTCCGAACGGCGAGGGCCGATGCAGCGACCTTTGCGAGCGACGCGCAGCCCCCAAAGAGCGCGCCTCCTCTCCCGCCACGCGAGAAACCGC
>JALUTE010000059.1 GCA_027058255.1 Methyloligella sp.
CGGATGCCGATGGCGCCGATGCCATCGCCATCGGCAATGCCAATGCCGCGGGGGCGGCGAGCGTGGGTGTCGGCCTCTCGGCAACGGCAAGCGCCGTGAACGCCGTTGCGCTCGGCACCGGCGCCGTCGCATCGGCGAGCGGTGCGGCCGCGCTCGGCGCGAGCGCCGCTGCAACCGGCGCAAGTGCCGTCGCCGTGGGCGATGCGACAGCCAATGGGACGAATGCCATCGCCATCGGAACGGGGGCGGTGTCGGCCGACTCGGTCGCCATGGGCGCATCGGCCATGGCTGCGGGTGGCGGGACCGCGGTCGGAAATCTGGCAAGCGCCAACATGGCTGCCAACGCATCGGCCTTCGGCACGGGAGCACGCGCCGAGGGTGCCGACTCCGTGGCGATCGGCAATGCATCGCGCGCGCAGGGCGCAAACAGCATCGCGATCGGAAATAACGCATCCGCCGGAAGCTCGGCGGGCGGCCTCCAGAACGCGACGGCCGTCGGCGCCAATGCTCGTGCGACCCCGGCCAACTCCGCCGCCTTCGGCGCCAATGCGGTTGCGGTGCGTCCCAGCCAGCAGATATTCGGAACCTCGAACAACACCTACACAATGCCCGGCATCACCTCCGCAGCCAGCAGGGCGCAACAGGTGGGACCGCTCGAGATCGCCACGAGCGATGCCACCGGCAATCTCGCCACCGATGGCGGCGCGACCTTCCGGGCGATCGCGCGGACCCAGGCCGGCGTAGCTGTCGCAATGGCGATCGAGACGCCGAGCCTGGCCTCGAGCGAGCGGTTCGGCGTCCGCATCGGGTGGGGCGGCTTCGACAGCTACACCAGCAACGCCAATGCCGTGGGAATCAGCGCTGTCGGCGTGCTCGCGCGCGACCTGTTTTCGCTCGGTGACCGCTTGGCGATTGATGGCGGCATTGGCTGGGGGTGGTCGCAATTCATGGGCTACGACCAGAACGGGGTCGCCGCCGGCCGCGTCGGAATGCAGCTGACCTGGTAGTGGCACGCCGGCCCGCGCGCGCCGAGAACGGGCTCGCATGCGCCCTGTCTGCACGCGCAATCGAGCCCAGAACCGGGGGAGGACCGTGAAGGCAGCAATCCGTCCCGGCGGCCTCGTGCGCCGCGCCTCGCTCCATATCGCTCTGGCGGCGAGCCTTCTTCCCTCCCTCCTGTCAGGCGACGCGCACGCCAAGCCCGATCGCGCCGTGCCGAGCACTTCGCGATTGACGCTCCTCCTGCGGGCAACCATCGTCGCCCTGGACCATGCGAATGACACGGGCAATTACACCGTGTTTCGCGATCTCGGCTCGCCGGAGTTCCGCCGGGCGAACTCGGCCGCCGACCTTGCGCGGATTTTCTCAGCTCTTCGCAGTCGCAAGCTGGATTTGCGGCCGGTCGTGCTCTTCACGCCCAAGTTCACGCGAAAACCGAGGCTCACCAGGCGCAACACGCTGCGTTTGACGGGTTATTTTCCCACCAAGCCATTGCGGGTCTATTTCGACCTGGTCTATCGGAGGATCGCAAAGCGCTGGCGCCTGTTCGCGATTGCGGTGGATGCGCGCCCGCCTGTGAATTGACAATGGTCATGGACGCGGAAGGCCACGATGGCGGAGAGTTGCGGCCAAGGCTCGCGCTTGTGTTCCGTGTAATGCCCCGCGATCGCAAACCGAGACCGGCGGGCCGCGCATACCGCCTTTCCGCGGGCTTGCGACACCGTCGGTGTATGATGTCGTGCCATGATGCAGACGGATGCCCGGCATAAGGCGCCTCCCGGCGAGGGGCCGGCAGGCCCCGCAGCCGCGGGACGGGTGCTCGCTGTGGACGGCTCGGTGGTGGACGTCGCGTTCGCTCCCGAGGCCATGCCCGCGATCGCCAACGCCCTCGAGGTCGATTGGGACGGGCCGCACCGTCTGGTGATCGAGGTTCAGCAGCATCTCGGCCCCGGCCTCGTGCGCGGCGTCGCCATGCAGGAAACCGCCGGTCTTCGCGCCGGCACGCCGGTGCGCGATACGGGCGCGCCGATCATGGTGCCCCTGGGGCCGGACGTGCTCGGCCGACTGGTCGACGTGCTGGGCCAGCCCATCGATCATGGCCCGCCCATCGCAACGGATGCGCCGCGCGCCCCGATCCACCGCAAGCCGCCGGCGCTCGCCACGCAGCGCGGGGGCAGCGAGGTCTTCCACACCGGCATCAAGATCATCGATCTCCTCGCCCCACTGCCGCGCGGCGGACGCGCCGCCATGTTCGGCGGTGCGGGCGTCGGCAAGACGGTTCTGATCATGGAGCTCATCCGCACGACCGTCGAGCGCTATGCGGGCATCTCCGTCTTCGCCGGCATTGGCGAGCGCTCGCGCGAAGGCCATGAGCTCTGGCGCGAGCTCGCGCGCTCGGGCGTGCTCTCGCGCACCGCCCTCGTCTTCGGACAGATGAACGAGCCACCCGGCGCCCGCTGGCGGGTGGGGCTGACCGCCCTCACCATGGCCGAGCATTTCCGCGACAGCGAACACCGGGACGTGCTGCTGCTCATCGACAATGTCTTCCGCTTCGTGCAGGCGGGCGCGGAGGTTTCGGGCCTGCTCGGCCGGCTCCCCTCGCGGGTGGGTTACCAGCCGACCCTCGCAACGGAGATCGCCGCCCTCGAGGAGCGCATCGCCTCGGTCCGGGACGCGGCCGTGACCTCGATCCAGGCGGTCTATGTGCCGGCCGACGATTTCACCGATCCCGCCGTGGCGCAGACCTTCACCTATCTCGACGCCTCCATCGTCCTCAGCCGCGACATGGCGAGCGAGGGCCTTTACCCCGCCATCGACCCGCTGGCCTCCACCTCGATCATGCTCGACCCCCGGGTGGTGGGCCAGCGCCACTACGAGACGGCCGAGGCGGTGCGGCGCCTCATCGAGCATTATCGCGAGTTGCAGGAGATCATCGCCCTTCTCGGCATGGCGGAGCTGAGCGCCGCCGACCGGACTGCGGTTCGCCGGGCGCGCCGGCTGATCCGGTTCCTGACGCAGCCCTTCGCCGTGACGGCCCAGTTCAGCGGCCTGGCGGGCGCATCGGTGCCCATCGAGGAGACCTTGTCCGGCTGCCGGGCCATCCTGGACGGCGTGGCGGACGATTGGTCGGAGAGCGCCCTCTACATGGTGGGCACCCTGGACGATGCGCGTGCCAAGGAGCGGGCCGAGGCCCGGACGGCGCCATGAGACTCGTCGTGAGCACACCCATGGCGGTCATCGTCGACGCGGACGATGTGCGTCATGTCCGGGCGGAGGACGAGACCGGCGCCTTCGGCATTCTGCCAGGCCATGGTGACTTCATGACCGCGCTCGCGGTCTCGATCATCACCTGGCGCGACGGGAAGGGCCGCGAGCATCATGTCGCGGTGCGCGGCGGAGTGCTCACCGTTCGCGACGGCGCGCTGGTCGAGGTCGCAACGCGCGAGGCGGTGGGCGAGGAGACGCTCGGCCGGCTGGGGCGCGAGATCATCGCGCGCTACCGCGAAGAGGTGCGCGAGGAGGAGGAGGCCCGCGGCTCTGCGACGCGGCTGCATCTGGCGCTCATGCGCGGGGTGCGGCGCTATCTGGACTCGGGACGCCAGATCGGCCCGCCATCGCCCACGATCCCCGAAGCCCCGCCGCCCGGGCCCGAGAGCGAGACGGGAGGCACCGGGCAACCATGACGAACGATCAGGCCCAAAGGGAAGAGGAGGAGCTTTGCCATGCGGTGCAACTGCGCAAGGAGCGTCGCGCACGCTGGAGGCGGCAGGGAGAGCGCTCGCTCTGGCAGAACCTCTCCATGATCGGAGCGCTCGGCTGGCTGATCGTCGCGCCCACGCTTCTGGCGCTCGCCATCGGTCGCTGGCTGGACCGAACCTTTGCAAGCGGCGTGTTCTTCAGCGGGGCGCTGATCGTCGTCGGCGTGGCGGTCGGATCCTATCTCGCATGGCAAAGGGTGAACAGGGAGAAGGAGCAGGCCGAATGAGCGCAATCACAGCCATCCTCTACCTCCTGGGGGGCGCGGGGCTCGGCACCCTCTATTTCCTCGCGCTCGACCGCGCCGTCCGGCTCCATGTGGGCGGGGCGGGGCGCCTGCCGCTCATCGCCCTCTCCCTTCTGCGCCTCGCCGGGGCGGCGACGGCCTTGTGGTGGGTGGCGCAGGCGGGCGCGGCGGCGCTGCTGCTCACCCTCGCCGGCTTCCTGGTCGCGCGAACGGGCGTGCAGCGTCATGTGTACAGGAGATGAAGCATGGAACGCAGCCCCCTCGCGCCGGACATTCTCTTCCAGCTCGGCCCCCTTCCCGTCAGCCGGCAGGTGGTCACCACCTGGGCGATCATGATCGTGCTGGTCGCCCTCTCCCGGCTGGCGTTCGCCGGGGACAGGCGGCGGGCGCAGGGGCTCGGCACCGTTCTGGAGATCGTGGTCGAGGCGCTTGCCAGCCAGGTCAAGGACATCATGCGCCGCAACCCCTGGCCCTACCTTCCGCTGATCGGCACGCTTTTCCTTTTTCTCACCCTGGCCAATCTTTCGGCGCTGCTGCCCGGCGTCGCGCCTCCAACCGCGCATATCGAGACGCCCGCCGCCCTCGCGATCGTCGTCTTCTTCTCGATCCACCATTACGGCATCCGCGCACGCGGGCTCGGCCCCTACATTCGCCACTATATCGAGCCGACACCGCTGCTTCTGCCGCTCAACATCGTCTCGGAGATCACGCGCATCTTCTCCCTCATGATCCGCCTGTTCGGAAACATCATGAGCCACGAATTCGTCATCGCCATCGTCGCAACGCTGGCGGGCCTGCTTCTGCCGATCCCCTTCATGCTTCTCGGCATCGTGATCGGCATCGTCCAGGCCTACATCTTCACCGTGCTGGCAAGCGTGTTCATCGGCGCGGCGGTGGAGGGCGCCGAGGCCTGAGGCGGCGCACGGCGCTGGCAGCGCACGGACACGACAAGGAGGTCACATGGAGCTGAACATTCACGTGGTGAGCATCATCGGCGCGGCCATCGCCGTCTCCTTCGGCGCCATCGGTCCGGCGCTGGCCGAGGGGCGCGCCGTGGCCGCCGCCATGGACGCCATCGCCCGCCAGCCGGAAGCCGCCGGCACGCTGGCGCGCACGCTCTTCGTCGGCCTGGCGATGATCGAGACCATGGCGATCTACTGCCTGGTGATTGCGCTTCTCCTGCTCTACGCCAACCCCTTCGCAGGCTGACGATGCAGATCGACTGGTGGACGCTCGCGCTTCAGATCGTCAACTTCCTGGTGCTCGTGTGGCTGCTCGAGCGGTTCCTCTACCGCCCGGTCCGCGCCATCATCGAGGAGCGCAAGCGTCTTGCCGCGCATGCCCTGGCCGAGGCGGAGCGCGCGAAGGCCGAGGCCGACGCCGCCCGCCAGCGCTTCGAGCGTGCCGAGGCGCAGCTCGCCGGGGAGAAGCGAAAGGCGCTCGAGGACATGCACCGCGAGCTCGAGAACGAGCGGGCCCAGGTGCTGGAGGAGGCCGGCAGGAAGGCCGAGCGGCTCATCGCACAGGCCAGGCAATCCATCGAGCGCGAGCGCGCCGATGCGCTCGAGGCGCTCCGCGGCGAGCTTGGCGTGCTGGCGGCGGACCTTGCCGCGCGAATTCTCGAAGGCGCGGACGCGCGAGACCCGGGCGATGCAACGCTCGCCAGGATCGAGGCGCAATTGAACGGCCTGCCCAAGGCCGAGCGTGGGCGGCTGCAGCGGGACCTCTCCGGGCAGGGTGCCAAGCTGACCATTGTCACTGCGCGCGCCCTGCCGGCGCGGGAGAGGGCGCGCTGGGCAAAGCGGCTCGGCGCCGCGCTCGCGCTCGAGGGGGAGCCGCGTTTCATCACCGATCCCGCCATTCTCGGAGGCGCCGAGCTGCGCTTTCCCCATGCCGTCCTCAGCTTCACCTGGGCGGACCAATTGCGACGGGCACAAGATGCGCTGAAAGGCGGGGCGAAGGGCGAGGGGCGGGACGAGCCGCAGGGCGGGGCGACGCCCGCTGCGGGCCCTGCGGAGATGGAGGCCGGCGATGACGCGGCTTCGTGACGCCATCGCAGGCTGGCTGCCCGAGGCGCGCGCACGCCTTCGCAGCCTCGAGATCGCCCCCCGCCTGGAGCATGTGGGACGAGTGGCGCATGTGGGCGACGGGGTGGCGACGGTCTCGGGCAGGCCCGAGACCCGGCTCGACGAACTGCTCCGCTTCGAGGATGGCACGCCGGGCCTGGCGATGCGCATCGCGGAGGACACGCTCGGATGCGTCCTGCTCGGCCACAGCGACGCCATTGCCGCCGGCATGCGCGTGC